>CAVEJA010000141.1:2922-4690 GCA_963615745.1 Duodenibacillus sp. | reverse complement strand
ATTTTATTCCATTCAAACAATAAAATGGGGATTTTCGTATTGGGGGAAACGGATTTACAATGAAAGTATTCGTACCTTTGACCCGGAAATATAAAAATGAAAATCTTATGAACAAATTGATTGCTCTGTCCCTTTCATTGGCTGTAATGATGGGATTTGTTTCTTGTGACAAGGCGGATGACACTTATGATACGTTGGCGTTGCTTCCGTTGGGAACGTTCCAAACCATATACGCTGACCAGACGGTGGATTCCATCACAGTGATTTCGACAAACAACGTGGAGCTGGAGTTGAAGGAAACTTGGTTTTCCATGAAGTCCGGAGACAAGAACATTACGGTGAACAAGATGATTCAGAAAAAGTTCCCGGTGTTCTTCCAGACCAATAATACGGGTTCTGTACGTTCCGGATATATGTATGCGAAAAGCAACGGGCATACTGTGGCACATTGTTTCCTGCAAACCAATTGGCTGGATATAGTCGTGCCGGCGGCTGTGTACGCATTGGATGCTGATGGATTGCCGTCCGGGGCTTCCTTTTCCCAGACTGTCTCCTCCTCGGACAAGAGTACGAAGATAGAATTCCACCTGTATAGCGACAATGCCACTTTGACAAGCGATGCCGAATGGGCTGTTGTGGGTGAGAACGACGGCAAACTGGACAAAGGAAGTCACGAGGTGACAATCACTCTGGGAGAGCATGCCAAGGGTGCGACAGCCAATTTGACTTTGAAAGCCGCCTCAGGGGTGTCTTCTGTTATCAAGTTGGTGTGCGCGGAATAGTCTCCGTCGTCGGGAATTTGGTGTGTGATAATGAGGATAGAGGATTTTTCTGAGGACGAATTATGGATGTGGCGTGCCGTTCAGCTGGCGCGGAACGGTGTGCAGGGTGCGCCTCCCAATCCTATGGTGGGGGCTGTCATTGTCTGCGACGGCAGAATAATAGGTGAAGGCTACCATCGGAAATGTGGCGAGGGGCATGCGGAGGTGAACGCTTTTGCTTCTGTCAGGGATGAGAAACTGCTAAGCCGTTCCAGAATGTACGTGACATTGGAGCCTTGTTCCCACTATGGAAAAACGCCTCCCTGTGCGAAACTGATTATAGAAAAAGGCGTAAAGGAGGTTTATGTGGGCTGTGTCGATCCCTTTGCGCAGGTTAGCGGCTGGGGTATTCGGATGCTGGAGGATGCCGGAGTGAAGGTGACGGTCGGTATTTTGGAGAATGAGTGCAAGGCATTGAACGCACATTTTTTCATAAACCAGTTGAATCATAGGCCTTATGTGCTGTTGAAGTGGGCGCAAAGTGCGGACGGAAAAATGGATAAGGCACGCCAAGGGGGGACTCCCGCCCAGTTGTCATCATCCCGTTCTTTGCTCCGTGTGCACGGACTGCGTACCCGATACCAGGCCATCATGGTGGGAACACACACGGCTCTGATGGATAATCCCCGTCTGACGGCAAGACTTGTGGACGGACCGCAGCCGTTGCGGGTGGTATTGGACAGAAAAGGTTGTCTGCCGGACGTGCTGCATTTGTTTGACGGGAATGTTCCCACATTGGTTTTCGGGGAAATGGATGATGCGGACAGGCGGAAAACCTATCAGTTTTGTCCGTTGGACTATTCCGCTCCGATTGTTCCTCAGATGCTGTCCGTCTTGCAGCAACGGCATATCCAGGCTCTGATGGTGGAGGGAGGGGCGAAACTTCTGCAAAGTTTTCTGGACGAGGGCTGCTGGGACGAGATTCAAGTGGAGCAATCCGAAGTTGT
>CAVEJA010000141.1:0-2912 GCA_963615745.1 Duodenibacillus sp. | reverse complement strand
CGAAGTTGTTTTGGGCGATGGAGTGGCAGCTCCTGTTATTCCCCCGGCTTTCTCCCCTGTTGTCGAAAACGTGTTGGGGACTGTTTTTCTCCATTATTATTCTGCTTGATACGGGAAACGGATGGATTTGATTGCCCATATAAGTCAGCGGCTGTCGCCTTTCTTCCCTGCTCGGGAGGCGGAGGCAATGGCGCGAATCGTGTCAGAGGATATCTTTGGGGTGACGCTTAAGGATTCCTTGATGGGGCGGGCTGCCCTGTCGGATTCGCAGAAGGGCGGGCTGGATGAGATGATAAGGAAGCTGATAGCCCATGTTCCTGTGCAGTATGTCACGGGTTTCACCACGTTTTGCGGGCATAGGTTTGATGTATCTCCCTCGGTGTTGATTCCCCGTCCGGAAACGGAAGACCTCGTTTCTCTGGTGCTGGAGGATGCCGGAGATAACCATAAGGATATGGCGGTGTGTGATGCGGGGACGGGGAGTGGCTGCATTGCCGTCAGTTTGAAGTTGGGGATGCCAAATGCCCGTGTCACGGCATTGGATATATCGGAACAGGCTTTGGAAACAGCCCGGCGGAATGCACGGAAGAATCATGCCGAAGTGAGTTTCCTGCGGGCGGATATGTTGGATATGGCTTCTTTGCCTCATGGCCCGTGGGATATAATGGTCAGCAATCCTCCTTATATAATGGAGAGAGAGAAGAAGGACATGGAAGTCCGTGTGAAGAAATACGAGCCGTCCTCGGCATTGTTTGTCCCGGATTCGGATTCCTTGTTGTTCTACAAGGCGTTGGCATCTTGGGCGACAAGCTGTCTGGCGGAGAAAGGCGTTCTGTATTGTGAGGTGAATGCCCTTTTGGCGGAGGAAACCCTGCGTATGTTTCAAGATAGAGGGTTCTCTGCCGTGTCTGTTCATGAGGACAGATATGGGAAACCAAGGTTTGTACGATGCGCCAGATAAGGAAAAGTCTTTCAGAAAGTGAGGCGTATGCGCGTTATTCCTCGTTGTGCGCCCGTCAGGAGTGCTGCCAATATGATTTGGCAGACAAGATGAGGCGTAACGGAATGCAGGAGGAACAGATAGAAAATGTGCTGCGGCAGCTTGTGGAGGAGGGCTTCGTGGATGACCGGCGTTTCAGTGAGGCGTATGTACACGACAAAGTGGCATTCTTCCGTTGGGGGCGGATAAGGATAAAGATGGAATTGGAGAAGCGTCATGTTCCCTCCGACATCATCAGAGCTGCGCTTGAGACAGTGGATGAGGCTGTTTACGAGGAACAGCTTCTGAATCTGTTGGAATCCTACGGGGCGACGGTAAAGGCGAAGTCCGAATACGAACGGCGGAACAAGCTGATTCGTCATGCCTGCAACCATGGATATGAGTATGATGTGGTTGTAGGATTGATGGATGCTCATGACTTATAGGATGGGGTGGCTCAAAAGTTTTTTCTCCACAGGCGGAGGACGGTGTGTGGTTTGCCAGAACAGACTTCGTGCGGGTGAGGAGGAAATTTGCCTGTCCTGTATGGCCGCGCTTCCTTATACCCGGATTAAGGATCATCCAGAGAATGTTTTGGAGAAATATTTCTGGGAACACATCCCCGTAGAAAAAGCCACTTGTCTGTTTACTTACAACAGAGGCTCGCAAAGCCACAGGGTGTTGATGGAGCTGAAATACCATAACCGCCCCTCCCTCGGCAGATTTTTCGGGCGTGTTATGGGTCGCCAGTTGTTGGAAACGAGTTTTTTCGATTCCGTAGATATGATTGTTCCCATTCCTTTGGCTCGTCAGAAACTTCGGAAAAGAGGGTATAACCAGGCGGAAATGGTGGCTTGCGGCTTGGGAGAAGTGACGGGAAAGCCTGTTGTGACGGATGCGGTGGAGCGTATGGTCGACAATAAGACCCAGACTTTATTTACCCGAAGCGAGCGAATGAGCAATGTGGAGGGGATTTTCATGGTAAATCACGCTGGAAAATATGAGGGGAAACATATCCTTTTGGTGGATGATGTGGTGACAAGCGGGAGTACTGTGATTTCCTGTGCGTCGGCTTTCAGGGAAAGTCCGGGCGTGCGGTTCAGTATTCTGGCTCTTGCCATGTCGGCTTCTATTACGGAAGTTCCCTTTTATGAGGAAACGGTGGACAGGGAACTGACGAATCAGGAGGGAGAAGTCCGTATGTAATATCAGTGGAAGGGGCATAGAAAAAGTTCCGCTTGCTTTTTTGCAGGCGGAACTTTGTGATTATTATTTCTCGAGAGATACTTCCGTGACAAGCATATTGTGGTCGGAGTAGTACCGTTTTGCGTTTTGGGCTTCTATAATACGGGTGTTGCCGATGTCAAAAACATCGGAGGCGAAGATGAAGTCCACGATTTTGTCTGCTGCTTCCTCATTCATGCTGTTGAAAGTGGAGGGTTTCCCTTTGGGTTTCTTGGTCTCTTTCCAGCAATCTTTCAGCTTGACAAAATGGGAACACAGAATGTCGTAGACTGGATGCTCGTCTGTCTCTTGGAAACTCCCTGCGAGAAGTATCGGGGTCTGGTTGGTCATCTTTCCCAGATAGGTCTTGAGTTGTGTGGCTTCGTAGGCAAGATCCTTCTCGTTCTGGCTTTTGAGTTGCGTATTGACCACCAGCATACTGCCTCCGTACTTTTTGTCTTGGAAAAAAGCCCATCGGATGGTGGCGAGTACCGCCATTTCCTGGTGTAGGGAGGAGCTTTTCTCGTAAGTGGTGATGTCATGAACCCCTCTGCTCAGCAGATTCAGCCGTTCCTTGTTGTAGAGAATGGGGTTGATGTTCGCCTTGCTGTTGGGCGCGGTTACCGTGGAATATTCCGGCAGTCCTTGCGTGATGTCGGCAAACTGGATGGAATCCGCGTCTTGTAGGGCGATGATGTCCGGATGAAGC
>CAVEJA010000140.1:0-2522 GCA_963615745.1 Duodenibacillus sp. | reverse complement strand
AATAGAACGCCTTGTACCGGGTGGAAGTGATGTTCTCTCCCCAGAAGTTCATGCTGACCTTGCCGAAATCAAGAAGGATATGTGCGTTCAGTAGAGGGTAGAAATTCTGCCATGCCGTGTTGCTCTCTGTCCAATAGATGCGTCCCAGACCATTTCCCCGAACTCCTATGACGATGTTCTTGAGAGCTTTTTCTTCAGAAGAAAGAATGTTGTAGTCGGCGGAAAGGGAAACATTATGCTGCGGAATGAAGGGAACGTACTTGCCTTTGTAGTCGGCGATCCCGGTGTTGTAATTGACAAATTTGGAATTTGTATAGCCGTAATTGGCATGAAACAGAAGGCGGTTGTTGAGCAGATAACTCTGCAAGGACAGTTCACAACCATACGAGCGGCTTTCTCCGGCATTGGTCATGATGCGTCCAAGTCCGCTGGATACCATTTGTGAAATCTGTTGGTTGCGGATGTTCATGAGGAAAATGGAGAAGTCTACCAGCAAATGGCGGTTCATAAGGTTGAGATGAGCTCCTGCCTCGTAATTCCAGCAATACTCCGGCTTGTATGAAATCGTGGAAATATCAGGTTCTTCCTGTATGGGTATGTTTCTGTCTACGGTTTCCTTGATTCCAAGAAACATATTCCGCAGAGCTTCTGTGCGGGCTTGGTCTGCCTGTTCCTGGAGTATTTGATCGCATTTGTCCTTTGTTCCCTGCATCATCCTGTTTTGTAATACGGTACTCATGATGTCCGAGAACATCTGGATGTTGTATCCGCCGGAGCGTTGTCCCTTGGAAATCACTCCGTATACGTTTCCCTTGTCTGATGGAAAGTCATATTGCAAGGCTATTTTGGGGAGTAGCGAGGTTTGGTGGTCATGAATCTTTCCGGTAATATGCGGTTGGGCGGTCAAAGGAAGAGAGCCGGTCATGGGCATATAGAACTCATAAGGGATGTCATCCGTCCATCCGTTGTATCTCAAAGACTGCCGCTCATAATCCAACCGCAAGCCCAGAGTGAGGGAAAGCTGCGGATGCAGGAACTTGTGCAGGGTGTTTTGGAAATAAACCGCTCCGTTAAGGACGGGTGTGTGGAAGTAGCTTCCTATGGGAAGAGGGGATTCTGTAAAGGAAAGACTGAGCGGCATGGATATGTCACGCCCGTTGTAGTTGTATGTAATGGTTGGAAGATGGTGTTTGATGGAGAGGTTCAGCATATCTACTCCGTCTTGATAGAAAGTCACAGGGGAATGTGTACGCATCCCTTCGTACAATCCGAACATTCCTCCGACCCATTCCCAACGCCTTCCTTCTATACTTTTGAATGTAATCTCCTCGGAAAGCGTATTGCAGTTCTGGATTTCTTCCAGAGTGTAGTAGTCCTTATAAGTGAAGTCCTGGTCTAAAAACATTCTGTCGGACAGGTTGCGGAAACTTGTGACCGAAGAGAAAACAAAGTCTTTCTGCCGGAGAGATGCGGTAAAGTTGCTGTTGAAGATGTTTTTTCTGTACTTGCTTTGCCTGTTGGATGTGATGCGGTTCATGGCATTAGCCATGTTTTCACCGTCTGTTTGTCCTCCATAAAAATAGGGGTAGCCGTTTTCGTCCGAGTATTCGTAACGGCTGCTAAGGCTCAAATTCCATCTTTCGTTCGGGTGGAACAGAAACCTGATGTTTCCGCCAAGAGATTTCCCTCCTCCGACCTTGCTTTTCAAGGTGTCATTGCGAAAGAAGCCATTGTCGGTTTCATAGAATCCTCCTGCGCAGAATGCGAATTTGTCCGAGAGCTTTTGGCAGGTAATCCCGGAGAACTTGAGCTCGTTGTTCCTGGAAGCTCCGCTGATTTTAATGTCTGTTCCTTGATGAAAGAATGGATTCCGGGTGTATATACGTATGATACCGCCCATGGCATTTCTTCCATACATGGAAGCCTGAGGTCCTCGAAGGACATCTATGCGCTCAATATTGAAGAGAGAGGCGGTGTATTCGCTCTTTTCGGCAACGGGGGCTTCGTCTACATAGAGCGTCACAGCGGGAGTGTTGATGCGTGAGCCTATGCCGCGGATATACAGGGCGGAGGAAAGCCGTGACCCGTATCGGGGCATAAAGAAATTGGGCACTAATGTGTTCAGATCGTTAAGGTCATTGATACGCTGGCTTTCTAATCTTTGGTGGCTGATAGTGCTGGCGGAAATGGCGGAATTTCGTAATTGGCTGGTTTGTTTGTTGGATGCGGTAACAACAACTTCTTCAACATCCAGAATCTTGAAAGAGTCTGACGGACTGGTGAAGGCTGATATGGCACTTGCTAAAAGGAGGGAAAGAAGGTGCATAATCTGGTATTCTGTGAAAAACGGTGCAAAGTTACACTTGGCATCGTTCTTCCACAATACCTATTTTTGCTGATTTAAAATGGTAAGGATAGCAGAGAAATGCAGGGGGCAGGGCTGTTTCCTATTTGTTGAAGGTGTGACAATAAGGACATTCTCCTAAAGAACGAAGAGGTCTGCCGCATTGTCCGCAGATGTA
>CAVEJA010000139.1:2151-3047 GCA_963615745.1 Duodenibacillus sp. | reverse complement strand
TATGGAGGCTTCGCAGGCATGGTCATGACCTGCCAGCCCATTGACAACTGCATATCCTCTCTTAAGAAAGAGCGGCATTATGACGAAATCATCTTTACAAGTCCCGACGGGGAACAGTTCAACCAGCCTATGGCAAACACGCTCTCCCTTTGCGAGAACATCATTATCCTCTGCGGACACTACAAAGGCATCGACTACCGCATACGGGAACACCTCATCACAAAGGAAATCAGCATAGGAGACTATGTTCTCACAGGCGGTGAGATTGCCGCCGCAGCCATTACAGATGCTGTCATACGGATTATCCCGGGAGTTATCGGGGACGAGCAAAGCGCGCTCTCCGACAGCTTCCAGGACAATCTCCTCGCCGCCCCCATTTACACAAGACCTGCCGATTACAAAGGGTGGAAAGTCCCGGAGATTCTGCTGAGCGGTCACGATGCCAACATCAAAGACTGGGAACTGGCACAGTCCTACGAGCGCACAAAAAAGCTTCGCCCGGACCTGTTGAAAGAGGGAAACGAGGAATGAGACAACCGAAAAACCCGTTAGTTTTCATGGGCAAAAAGAATTTGATTACAGGCTGTTGTATATTCGCCTTGTCCCTAACAACCCTTTGGGGAGAGAATTACAAGGACATGATTCGCAGAGACAGGGGAACTGCCGGAGGCGAATACTACCATTATATATATACGCCTTCAACGCTCTCAGCCCCTCCCAAAGGATACAAGCCTTTCTACATAAGCCACTATGGACGACACGGGTCGAGGTATCATTCCAACTCCCACTATATGGACAAAGCCGTTGCCCCCCTGCTCAAGGCGGACTCCCTGCATCTTCTCAACAACAAGGGGCAGGCTCTTCTAAAGGATTTGCAAGACCTGATACGCATACAC
>CAVEJA010000139.1:0-2141 GCA_963615745.1 Duodenibacillus sp. | reverse complement strand
AACGAGCAACAAGACATCGCAAGGCGTATGTACCATAATTTCCCGGAAGTTTTCAACGGGAAAAGACATGATATTGTATGCTCCAGCAGCCTTTTTCCCCGCTGTCTTGCCAGCATGTCGAATTTCATGTCCGCCCTGCAGCAAAACGCATCCGGGATAATAGGCAGGATGTATTGCAGCGACGAGATACAGAAATCCCTTGCCCCGCAAATCGATTTGACAGAAGTGTTCAAAAGGGAAGCCGTCATGGAAGACTCCATACGGAAAGCCCTGTGTCCTCCCGACGCCATTTTCCAACGCTTGTTTACCATCCCGCAAAAAGGCTGGGAGCTGACAGGCGACCCATACGCCTGGATGAAGAATCTTGTAAACGCAGGCTCTATCGTTTACAACCTGGATAACGCGCCCGATATTTTCAAGTACTTCTCCTTATCCGAGCTGGAGGCTCTCTGGGTTGCCCGAAACGCACGTTTCCATTACTGTTTCGCCATGAGCAAGGAAAGCCCCGAATCCACAAGAGACTTCTGCATCAACGCTCTAAAAAGAATCGTACAGGATGCCGACACCGCTCTTTGCCAGCCCTCACCCATTGCAGCACATTTCCGTTTCGGGCATGACACCGTCGTACTTCCCCTTGGAGCATACATCGGGATTGAGGGTCTGGATTCCCGTTGCTCCTCCCGTCAGGCGGAGAATCTGTTTAACTGCACGGAAAGTGTATGTATGGCGACCAACATCCAATTCATTTTCTACAAGAACAGGAAGAACGACATCTTGGTAAAGTGCCTTTACAATGAGCAGGAACGGTGTATTCCTGCCATCAAAGCATGGAAAGGCTGTTACTACAAATGGACTGACTTGCGGAATTATCTGCAAACCCTGTTCATCGGGTAGGAGGTAAATGCTCATCGTAAAAGGCATTTGCCTCCTGCTTTCCCATTTACCGACCTCCCCCACCTCCGTACGTGCCGTTTCGCATACGGCGGTTTCGTACTTTCCCATCTCACGATGAACGCCTTGCCTTAGGCTATGTCATTCCGCTATCAGGACTTGCTTGGCACTTGCACCCGTTAGACAATACTCATGCCAGGGCGTGCTACAAGCATAGGGGACACGATTATTCGTGTCCCCTATGGCAAGATATTCAAGTCACTGTCCAAGTGACTTTCTCCGTTTGTTTATGGTACGATGACTTTCCTTACGCTGCCGTCGCTGTACCTCACGATGTTCAGTCCTTTGGCTGGCGCATTCAGCCGCTTTCCGTCTGCGGAGTAGCGGGCTGTTTCCCTTACTTCTGCCGTGGCGGGTGTCTTCCCGATGCCTGTAATCTCTTTCTCCTTGATGAAGAAGAACTCTTTCCATTGGTCGGCTGCCTGGTATGCGGGAAGAGATTCCTTAGGCACATAAAGCGTACAGTTCCACTTGTTGATGTCATCCAACGCCTCTGTGCCGCAAGCAGGGGGTGTCGCGCTGTGGGCTTCCAGCTTCGTAAGGGCTGTACAATCCGAGAACGCCTCTTCGCCTATCGTCCGCACGTTCTTGCCAAAGAGGAAACTTTCCATGCTGCTGCAGCCCGAGAAAGCATAGCTGCCGATTCCCGTCACGCTCTCGCCGATGATGGCGTTTTTCAGTCCTGTGCAGCCATAAAACTCATTGTCGTACACCTTGTTCACGTTGTTTCCGATATGCACCGCCCGCAGCGTTGCGTTACGATAGAAAGGCGAGTAGCTGTAATCTTTCGATGTGTTGTAGCTGATGTGCGTACCCACATACACGCTGTCAAGATGACAGTCGCTAAAAAGAGGCGATTTCCCCGAATTTCCCAAAGAAAGTGTATCCGTGTCGTTCTCTATGATCAGCGTGGCAAGCGAGGTGCAACCCTTGAAAGCACAGTCACCAACACGCTTTATGTTGGCTGGTATGGATATTCCCGACAAGCTGGAACAGCCTGAGAAGAGATACCCGTTCAGTCCGGTCAGTTTGCCATTGACTTTCACGCTCTCCAGATTTTTACAATCGGCAAACGCATAACTGCCCAAAGATGCCAGCTCGGCTGGGAAAGTGAAATTCTTCAAGCCCGAGGAGCTAAAAGCTCTATCCCCGATTTCCGTCACGCTATCCGTGAGGGTAAGTCCCGAAAG
>CAVEJA010000138.1:446-2939 GCA_963615745.1 Duodenibacillus sp. | reverse complement strand
ACGTATGCCGGTCGCACTCAGACTGAGGGCAATATCATCTTCCAAACCTCTGATTTTGGAAATCTTGATTCCGGGAGCAGGAGTTATCTCATAGAGAGTTATGGTAGGGCCTACCGTAGCTTTGATGCTTGAAATCTCCACTCCGAATGTATGCAGGATGGTGGTTATTCTGCTCTTGTTGGTGTTTTGCTCCGTTATGTCAATGTGATTGCTGTTGGGATACTTCTTTAACAAGTCCAATGTGGGGTACTTGTATGCGGACAAATCCTTTGTGGGGTCATATCTCTCCTCACCCACGGTCTTGCTTTTGGCTCTTTCCACATCCTCTCCCTTTGAAATTTCAAAGTCCGGGTTGGGGCGTGTTTTGGTGTCTTCGGGAGCAATGTATCCTTCATCATAACGGTTTGTGGAAATGTTTTCCGGGGTGGGGATGTTGTATTCAAAGGCATTGGACTTGCCTGTG
Organism: Duodenibacillus sp.; assembly: GCA_963615745.1. Taxonomy (GTDB): domain Bacteria; phylum Bacteroidota; class Bacteroidia; order Bacteroidales; family Bacteroidaceae; genus UBA6382. The sequence continues at coordinate 2,476 of CAVEJA010000138.1, read as the reverse complement.
CCGGGAATTTCCTCTTCTGTAGGAGTTGTTTCCTCGTTGGAATTCTCCGCATGGTCTTCTTTTATGTGGAGCATGCCTGCAAGAGATTTTTTGGCAGAGGCGGCGTATTCCCCGTTTATGGTCTTTCGTATGACGATGACCGTTCTACGGCAGAGGTATGTCAGATAGCAGATTGCGGAAACGACCAACAGCATAAACAGTCCAGGAACACCTATCAGGGAGTTGAAATAGCGGCAGATGTATTCTCCGTGTTCTCCGCCCGGGGGAAAGAACAGTCCCTGACGAAGATTTTCCTGAATGAAAAAGGCGAGAGCGACGGACAGCCATATCATCAGAAAAGCCAAGTTGATGAATATCCTCCATAAATTCACCCGATAGGCTTTCATCAACCTTAGTCCTAAGAATATAAAGAACACAGGAATAAAGAAAGAGGAGAAGCCATAACAGCGGTGCAGGAAGAAATAGGCGGTCTTGGCTCCCATATATCCCATGATATTCCCGCTTTTGTGCGTGTCGATATTCTGGGTTCTGATGTCTATTCCTGTGGTTAGGGATTCCGCCTCCAGCATACCTTGATCCTTATAGCCTGTTGAGATGTACGAACTGAAAGACAAAATCATGAAAACCGCTATAAACGTGATGATAAGTCCTATGATGAATTGTGCGGTCTCACCAGGTTTGGCATTGCCTAAAAGGAATGCTTTCATCAAAAGTCTGGATTCGGAATGATTCCTACTGCTGGTTTTCTGTTTATCTTTCTTCTTCATTTTTTACCTCGGATGCGAAATAGATGATGTTTGTCCCCATGGCAACTCTGTACAAAGATAATATGTTTATTCGAATTTTATGGCTCTTGACGGCAAGATGCGTGAGACAAGATAACTCGGCCCGATCAAAGAGATGATGCAGACAACCATTGTGGCAAGCCCTATGCCGATAAGGACGGGCCAGTTAAAAAGGACGGGGACACTGCTTACATAGTATTTTTCCGGGTTCAGCTTGACGATGTGCCAGTATTTCTGGACGAACATGGTGCCAAGTCCTATGGCGTAGCCCAAGGCGATGCCTCTGGTGACAATGAAAGCCGCATAATAGACGAATATCCTACGTATAGAGGCGTTTGTCGCACCGATGGCTTTCAGTATGCCGATGGTGGCAGTCCTCTCCAAAATGAGAATAAGCAATCCGCTAATCATGGTGAGGCATGCCAGAACTGCCATCAGAACGATGATTACACCGATATTCAGATTCAGCAACTGAAGCCAGTCGAATATCTGGGCGTACAGTTGTTTGATAGTGTAGGCTGTGTAATTGTCCCCATACGTGTTTTTTAACTGCTGGACGGTGGACAGGACATGGCTGTATGTGTCATCCAGTTGGTTGAAATCCTCAATCTTCAATTCAAGCGTGGAGCATTGGTCGTCTGTCCAGTTGTTTAATGTGTTTATGGTGTGGAGATGGGCATATATGATGTTGTCATCGAACTGCTGCATATCCGTGGCATAGATTCCGCAAACGGTGAAGCGGCGGACTTTGATGCTGTTTTCAAAGAAATAGGCGAACAGTTTGTCGCCTGTCTTGATGTGCATTTCATCGGCTACTTTCTTGCTGATGAGAATCTGGTTCTCGTTTTTGCCGGTCTGATAAGCGGGAATAGTTCCTTGTTGCAGATAGTTTTTCAGAAAGCCCGTGTCATAATCAGAGCCGATACCCTTGAAGACGATACCTTTATAATCCACATCAGTCTTGATGATACCGAATTTGTTTGAGGCGCGCTGCACCTTTTTTATACCTTTTGTCTGGAGGAGAGCGTTGCAAACAGCGGTGTTCCCGTTTATCGGAAAACTCTCCGGCGAGTCTGAGGTGCTGATGTTGAATATTTCAATGTCTGAGCCGAATCCGATTACTTTTGAGCTTATCTCGTTTTTAAATCCCAACACGATACAGATCGTGGCAATCATTACTGCCAATCCGATGCCGATTCCCCAGGTGGCAATATTGACTGCCAGCCTTGAAACCGGTTTTTTCTT
>CAVEJA010000138.1:0-436 GCA_963615745.1 Duodenibacillus sp. | reverse complement strand
ATACATAGGCTATGCGCACCTCGTTCCTTCCCATTCCCGGTGTCATGTAGAAGCCGGAGGCGGGAGCAAGCATGACGGTCTGTCCCTCATAGGAGAAATCAGTAAGACACCATGCGCAGAATTTCTCGCTGTCGTCCACAGGCAGTTGGGCTACCGTATAGAAAGCACCCATAGGAATGGGGGAGTACACCCCGGGAATACGGTTGATACGGTCTATCAGGAACTTTCTTCGTTCCAAATACTCCTCATACGTGTCCTGCAGATACTCGTTGTCCGCCACCAAAGAAGCCTCTCCCGCAATCTGTCCTATCAAAGGAGGACTGAGACGGGCTTGGCAGAATTTCATGACAGACTGCCGAACATTCTTGTTCTTGGTGACTAAAGCTCCTATGCGCACGCCACATTCACTGTAACGCTTGGAGACAGAGTCTATGAG
>CAVEJA010000137.1:0-3004 GCA_963615745.1 Duodenibacillus sp. | reverse complement strand
GGTAGACACTACGGTGATGTCTTTCCCATTGTATGTGCCTGTGATACTGTGAAATTCCCGGCTTTCCACTTCGTGTTTTTTGCTGTCAAAGTGTCCAGCTACCGTGTTTACTCTTCCCGGATCGCCTACCAATATTATCTTGTGAGCCAGTTGCTCTGGTTTCAAATGCAGGTGAAAGATGCTCCCGTCTGGATTTATAATCAGTTCAGAGGGCTCGAAATATGTTCTCATACCCAGAATTTCTGCTACTTTTATTTATGTATTCCCAGTTTTATCTGTTCCTCGTACCGTATGTTCCACTCCAGGTCATTGATGGTATCGTCCAGTTGTTCCAAAGCTTGTTCCTGTTTTAGTATCGCGGATTTCATGGATGGGGCGTATTCTCTTCTTTTCTCTTGGAGTTCTTTTAGCAGGGCGTCTCTTTTATTGCACAAGTCTTTCCAGTTCTCCGCCATGTTTTTGGCTTTCTCGCTTTTGAAATCATGGAGGGAGGTGTAGACTATACCATTATATATAGGAAGGGAGAACTGGGCTGTTTTTTCTTCCGCACTGTTCTGTTTCTTGGAAACCAGCTCTTTCAATCTTTGTTTTGCTTCTTGTACGGCATTTTTGTTGTCCTTTTGAGTGGAGGCGATATCATGAATCATAGCCAGATTCCGCAGTTCTTCTCCTGTCGGATCAAGGTTGTAGGTTTCCCTCGTTTCGTTGGGGATGAAAGTATATATGCAGACTTTTCCTTCGGGTTGGTTTCGGTCAGTGACCAGCCAGCCCAGATGGTTTGTCTCGTCTATGGCAAGCAGATAGTCGTTGGCGGTGGAGTTGTAGGGCATGCCCATGTTCTCTGCCTTGAGATATTTCTTTGTATTGGTGTTGTATCGGGTAACGTAGATGTCGTATCCGCCCAGTCCGTCTTCTGCCGTAGAGCCGTAGTATAGGGTCAGCCCGTCGGAAAGCTGGTACGGATTGATTTCGTCACTCTCGCTCTCTCCTATGCCCAGTGCGCTTGGTTCGGACCATTTGGCGTTTATCATGTATCGGCAGTATAGTTTGGTATGTCCCTCTGCGTTGGGATAGCAGTACAGAATCCTGTCTTTGAAGTCGTTGGTATGTGTGGTGGTGATGGTAACATCCTCCCACACATCCTTGTTAGGCTCGAATATGTCTTTCCAGTAGTTGAGCGTCCCGCAGTCTTTGTCCAGTTTGATTGCGGACAGCATGGCTTTCTTGTCAGTTACAATGCTGTCTATGAACACCACTTTCGCTGTGGCGGTAATCATATTAGCCCCTGTCCTGGCTTTCTCTGCCAGGGCTTCCAGTTCTTCTGTGGGCTGTTTCCGTCTGGTCGCCTGCGATATTTGCCCTTGTAGTTCTGCGGAAGCCTCCTCAAATCGGTATTCCTTTATCAGGGTTTCCGGGCTTTCGGTATTTGCAGCGGTTTTGTTGTTCGTATGTGTCTTGTTCCTTTGCCCTGCGGAGGGGATGCTTCCCGACAGGAGACAGAGGGTTAAAAGGACATATTTGTATAATCTCATTTTTTCTCAGGCTTTTATTCTTTGCCAAAATTACGAAAAATCTAACATAAACACCAGACTGATATCTATTGTTTCTTCTGTCTGTCGCTGTGCTATCAGGCGGATGTTATTCCATGAATACCAGATATACCGCACCGATAATAAGTACAAACGCCAGCAAATGGTTCCAATGAAGTCCTTGTCCTCGGAACATGATGTTTGCAATGATGGCAAACACGATGAGGGAAATACATTCCTGTACCACTTTTAGCTGTACCAGCGAGAATGGGCCTCCGTTTCCTGCGAATCCGATTCTGTTGGCGGGAACCTGGCAGCAATATTCCAGAAAGGCGATTGCCCATGAAAAGGCGATTACTCCTATGAGTGGCCAGTTGCTGCTCGCTCCTGTTTGTTGCAGGCGGAGGTGTCCGTACCAGGCAAGTGTCATGAACACATTGCTTAATATGAGCAGCAGGATGGTGTACAAGCCGCTCATGTGTTATCGTGCGGCTGTGAGAAATTCGTCCATGTGGGCGGCGGCTTTCCTTCCGTCACCCATTGCCAGAATAACGGTTGCGCCGCCTCTCACGATGTCTCCTCCGGCAAAAAGAGTGGGTATGGAGGATTGCATCTTGTCATTGACAGCGATGGTGTTCTTTCTTCCCAGTTCCAGACCCTCTACGGATTTTGGAACAATGGGGTTGGGGGAAACGCCTACCGCTACAATAGCCATGTCGATGTCCAGAGTGACGGTTTCACCGGGTATTGCCACGGGAGTTCGTCTTCCCGATGCGTCCGGTTCTCCCAGTTCCATCTTTTGTAACACCACTTGTCTTACCGCTCCTTTCTCGTCGGCGAGGTATTCTATGGGATTGTGGAGGGTGAGAAACTCTATTCCTTCTTCTTTGGCGTGTTTCACCTCCTCAGCCCGTGCGGGCATCTCCTTGTCGCTCCGGCGGTAGACAATCCATACTTTTTCCGCTCCGAGGCGTTTGGCTGTGCGGCAGGAGTCCATGGCGGTGTTTCCTCCGCCTACAACCATCACTCTTTTTCCTGCGTTGATTGGGGTGTCGCTTGCCGGATTGGAGGCATCCATCAGGTTGATACGTGTCAGATATTCGTTAGAGGACATGATGCCGGTGCTGTTTTCCCCCGGAATACCCATGAAGTTGGGCAGTCCTGCGCCGGATGCTACGAACACTCCGTCAAAGCCTTGTTCTTCCAAGTCGGAGACATTGAGTGTCTTTCCTATCACACAGTCCTTCACAAAATTCACGCCCAGCTTCTCCAGATTGCGGATTTCCACATCCACAATCTTGTTGGGCAGGCGGAATTCGGGAATACCGTATTTCAACACACCGCCAATCTCGTGCAGGGCTTCAAATACGGTGACTTCGTATCCTTTCTTTATCATGTCTCCCGCAAAGCTCAGTCCGGCGGGACCTGAGCCTACTACAGCCACTTTCTTCCCGTTCTTGGGTGCGGTCTGGGGG
>CAVEJA010000136.1:0-3007 GCA_963615745.1 Duodenibacillus sp. | reverse complement strand
CGGCATTGTACTGGGTAACCATGGTTCCCGCCGTGAGGATGCTTCCCTTGTAAGCGGAAGCGTCAGTCACCGCTCCGTCCTTTCCGAAGACAGGATCCATAATCAGATCGGTAGTGGAAGGCTTCTTTGTCTCGGTGAAATACTTCACATCCTGGGTGTCATACAGCTTGGCAACCTGCTCCTCCGTCAGCGCGCCTTCATAGACATTGGCAAAGACAAAGGAGGCGCGGGTGGTCTGCTCAAATTTAGCCGCATCGGTACTCGGATCTCCTCCCAGGCAATACATCATGCCTTTCAACCCGGTCGCCGTACCAATCTGGGGGAATCTGAAGTCGTTTGCGTCCACATCCGCATCAGCGACTTTCTTTCCATTGAAATAAAGTACCAATTTCTTGGTAGTCTGGTCTGCCGTGACCACGATGTGATAGTACTGTCCGGTCTGCAGATAAGCCACATTTCCACCACCTACCTTGTTCTCGGTGGCGGCATCGCCTGTACAGTAAGCGAACAGGAGGTCGTCCGCAGCGGTTTTCCTCATGCTCCAGCCGCCGCCCTGCTGGCTGCTGAAAAACTTGCCCGTACCGTTATATTTTGCCGTAGGGGTTTTTTTCGTACACTGGTTGTGCTGCAGACTGAACAGCAACTCCCATGTGGCAGCCTTGGAGAAGGCTGTTCCCACAGCGTCGTCCGCATCGTATGTCACTTTGAACACACCGTAATTCTGGTCCGTCGCACCCAGCCATTTGCCCGTAGCGGCGTTGTAGATGGTCTTGGTTGTCCCCACCGCCTCAACAGCATGGGAGGTTTCTGACTTTGCCGCCCCCCCCAATACAGGGCCGTCGGCATCGAAGGTCACACTCAAAAGGGGTTCTTGCGCCATTCCGCACAATGCGAAAGCACTTGACAGGAAAAGAGTAGAAATTTTACGCATAAACTAACTATTTAAAAGGTTAATACTATAAATATGTCTTTCTCCAAATTCTCTCCGTCACCTTTCCTTATAATGACAGGAAGACATGGCAAATGTACGCAACATTTCTTACACGGCAAATGTTTTTTGCCTTTTTTTGTCATCCGCAAGAAAGTTTTTTCCATATCTTTGTGGAGCAATCCATAAACGGAAACCCTTACCTCATGATTATCCACAGCGCAAAATACCACAACGGATGCACCTCGCTGGAGAAATGTCCGCAGAGCACGCTGCCCGAGTTCGCCTTTATAGGCAGGAGCAACGTGGGCAAGAGCAGCCTCATCAACCTGCTGACAGGAAACGGAAAACTGGCGATGACATCCCACCAGCCCGTAAAGACCATCCTCATCAACCACTATCTCATCAACGAAAAATGGTTTCTGGTGGATCTCCCCGGCTACGGCTATGCCCGCAGAGCGAAGACGGAGACGGCGAAATTCGCCAGGATGATATACGGATACATAGACGGACGCACCACGCTGCACAATCTGTTCGTCCTGATAGACAGCAACATCCCCCCGCAAAAGATAGACCTGGAGTTTATCCAATGGCTGGGCGAGCACGGCGTACCCTTCAACATCATCTTCACCAAAGTGGACAAACAGTCCCGCAGTGCCGCGGCGAAGAACATCAACGCTTTCAACAAGACCCTGCTGGAGACCTGGGAAGAGCTACCGCAGCACTTCATGACCAGCTCCACCAAGAAGACGGGGAGGGAGGAAGTGCTGGACTACATAGACCATCTGCTGAAAACGACTTGCGAATGAGGCTGACCAAGACAACCATCCGCCTCAACGGAATAAAGCTGTACGGACACCACGGCATCGGCAAGGAGGAACAGAAGGTGGGCAGCCACTTCGTCATCCATGCCGCCCTGACGATTCCCTGCCCCGCATCCCGGTTCAGGGAGGACACGCTGGACGAATCCATCAACTACGCCGAAGCATACCATATTATAAAGGAGGCTTTTCTGAAACCGTCCGGCACGCTGGAGAACGTGGCAAGCCGGATGCTGGACGACCTCTTCGCCGCCTTCCCCCTGCTGGAAGAGGCGGAGATAGAGATAGAGAAGCTGCGCCCGCCCTTCCCCGCGGACTGCCATTCCGCCTCCGTGCGCCTGTCCGCCCGGAGAGACTGAGAACAGAACAAGGAAGAATAGCAAAGATGATGAACGACATACATAAACTGATTAATGCAGGGGAGGCGTCGGGAGTACAGTTCAAGGAACGCATTCACGACAGATACGACATTGGCTGCGAGATGGTCGCCTTAAGCAATGCCCACGGAGGAAAACTGATTATCGGTGTAAAAGACAAAACAGGAGAGGTAAACGCTTTGTCCTATTCTGAAATTCAAGAAACGACAAATCTCCTCAGCGACATTGCCTCCGAAAATGTGATACCATCCATTCTAATCAAAGTGGAGACAACCGCAATAGATGACGGAAGTCTTGTTATCGCTACCATCAAGGAAGGTCTCAACAAGCCGTATCACGACAACAAAGGTATCGTTTGGGTAAAGAACGGGGCGGACAAACGCAAGGTATTTGACAATGCGGAACTTGCAGAAATGATGACAGAATGTGGCAGTTTCACTCCTGATGAGGCAGGCGTGAGAAACGCCACTATCAACGACCTTGATGCAGAAACAATCAAGACTTTCTTGGGCAACCGCTTTGAGAGGGTATTGGAAAAGAAAGGACTGACAGGCGACACGTTCAAGGAAGCCTCTCTCGACACAATAAGTTCCGCTATAGCTACTGGGCATAACTGCGAGAAAATTCTGCGCAATCTGCATTTTATACGACCAGACGGCACATTGACGGTCGCCGCCATGCTTCTATTCGGGAAATATACCCAGCGATGGATGCCTGTAATGACGACCAAGTGTATATGTTTTGCAGGAAACAGCATTGGCGGAAAGGTATTCCGTGATAAAGTGAACGATGCTGACATGGAGGGGAACTTGCTTCATCAGTACAAAACAATCATGGAATTCTTCACTCGCAATCTGCATAATGTGCAAGTAGGCACGGAG
>CAVEJA010000135.1:805-3515 GCA_963615745.1 Duodenibacillus sp. | reverse complement strand
GGAGGAGATAGACAGGGTTTGCTTCCTTGTAGGGCATCATCATACCTATTCCCATATAGAAGGAATGGATTATCAGATACTGGTTGAGGCTGATTTCTTGGTGAATATTTATGAGGATGGCGTGGATGGCGCAGCTGTGGACAATATCAGAAAACGCATATTCAGGACCAGAACGGGCTTGCAATTGCTTGATGCGATGTATGGTCTGATACCCCAGAAGTACCATCTGATGAATGGCGAGGGAGGGGCGTTCTGTTAGAGAATCTGGAGGAAAAACGGAGAAAATCGGTTGGAAAATCGTATCTTTGCCATTCAATGGCTATCAGAAATTACAGAGAGGCATAACAGATGGAAAAGAAATCGCTTTCAGGATTGACGCTGAACGAACTGCAGCAAGTGTCCTACGAATTGGGGATGCCCCGTTTTGCGGCAAAGCAAATGGCGGAGTGGCTGTATAAGAAACAGATTTTCACTATTGCGGAAATGACGAATCTGTCTAAGGAATCACGGGAGAAACTGTCTGCGCAATACGAGCTGGGGCGCAGGAATCCCTTGAAAAAAATGGTTTCCTCGGATGGAACGATAAAATATCTCTTCCCGACACAAAGCGGTCATTATATAGAGACCGTGTATATTCCCAAGGATGACAGAGCCACATTGTGTGTTTCCTCGCAAGTAGGTTGCAAGATGGGATGCAAATTCTGTATGACCGGAAGACAGGGATTCCAAGCCCAGCTGACAGCGGGGGATATTCTGAACCAGATTTACGCTCTGCCCGATTTCTCCAAACTGACGAATATCGTTTTCATGGGGCAGGGTGAGCCTTTTGACAATACGGAAAATGTTCTGAAAGTGTGTGAGATACTCACTGCCTCTTATGGACTGGCATGGAGCCCGAAAAGAATTACCGTGTCTTCTGTGGGAGATTTGAAGGGGTTGAAGCGGTTCTTGGATGAAAGTCAATGCAACATTGCCATAAGCCTGCACTTCCCGTTGCCCGGTCAGCGGTTGGAGTATATGCCTGCGGAAAAGGCGTGGCCTATATTAAAGGTAATAGATTTGCTGAAGGAATATGAGTTTTGCAATGGAGACCTGCAATGGCGTGAAGGTGCGAAACAGCGTCGTTTGTCTTTCGAATACATTGTTTTCGCCGGAGTGAACGACTCCCATCGTCACAGGGATGCCATAATAGAGCTTTTGAGCGGATTGGATTGCAGGGTGAATCTGATTCCTTTCCACACGATTCCGGGTACTCCTTTCAAGGCTGCCCCTGAGCAACGGATGAAGGAAATCCGCGACTACCTTACTTACAAAGGGGTGTTCTCCACGCTTAGGGCTTCTCGCGGGCAGGACATAATGGCTGCCTGTGGTTTGCTGTCTACGGCAAAACGGGAAGCGGATAAAGCCAAGGATATTGTTAAACAGAAATAATACGAATGAATAAATGGACGATAATAGAATAAAAGTGGGTATCACCCATGGAGATTTGTGCGGTGTAGGTTATGAGGTCATACTCAAGACTTTTTTCAATCCTGCCATGAGCGAGATGTGTGTGCCTGTATTGTATGGCTCTCCCAAGGCGGCGACATTCCATCGCAAGGCGATGGATCTGGCGACAAACTTCTCTGTCGTGTCTTCTCCAGAGGAGGCGGTTGCGGGAAGGCTGAACATGGTGTCGTGCTTTGACGAGGAGGTGAAGATTGAATTCGGAAAATCCTCGCCAGAAAGCGGGAGGGCGGCTATGCTTTCCTTGCAAAGGGCGTTGGCAGACTATAAGGAAGGAAAAATAGATGTCCTGGTTACCGCTCCCATAAACAAGGCGAACATACAGGGTGACGGCTTCCAGTTCGTGGGACACACCGAATATCTGGAGAGCGAGGTGGGAGAAGGCAAGGAATCTCTGATGATATTGATGAGTCCGATTATGAAGGTTGCTTTAGTGACTACCCATCTTCCTGTCAAGGAAATCTCTCAAAACATAACAACGGAGAAGATAGAGAGAAAGATAGCCATCTTTAACCAGTCCTTAAAGAATGATTTCACCATTTCCATTCCCCGTATTGCCGTGTTGTCCTTGAATCCTCATTGTGGAGACAACGGGCTGCTCGGACGGGAAGAGAGCGATGTGATCGTTCCTGCTGTGGAGAATATGAGGGCTAAGGGAGTACAGTGCTTTGGCCCGTATGCCGCAGACGGCTTCTTCGGAAGTGAGATGTACACCCATTTTGACGGTGTTCTGGCGATGTACCATGACCAGGGACTGACTGCGTTCAAGGCGTTGTCTGGTGGAGACGGGGTGAATTTTACCGCAGGCTTGCCCATCGTGAGAACTTCTCCCGACCACGGAACGGCGTTTGATATTGCGGGGAAAGGTATCGCCGACGAGAATTCTTTCCGTCAGGCTGTGTATACGGCTATGGATATTTGGCGGAACAGGGAAATCAACAAGAGGGCTTATGCCAATCCTATGAAGATTGTTTCAAAGGACCGCGATGGGCATTGGAACAAGGGGAACAAAGGACAGATAGAATAATCGGGCTTCCCGGGAATGGCATGGCGGGATATGGATGTTGAAATCTTATTAAAGGCGGTTTTTATTGTGGGCGGAAAGCAGTATCTTTGCATATTGTAAGCACTTTCCGAAAGAAATATGGATGAATCTACTCTAAAGAAACTAAAGCAGCGTTACGGGATTATCGGCAATAATGCC
>CAVEJA010000135.1:0-767 GCA_963615745.1 Duodenibacillus sp. | reverse complement strand
GGATATCGCTATTCAAGTCGCTCCTACCGACTTGTCTGTTTTGGTGACGGGAGAGAATGGGTCTGGAAAGGAAATCTTTGCCAGAATCATTCATGACAATAGTCTCCGTAAAACCAAGAGATTTCTCACGGTAAACTGCGGCTCCATACCGGAGGGTACTATAGATTCAGAACTTTTCGGACATGAGAAAGGGGCTTTTACGGGTGCTGTCAATGAACGGGACGGTTATTTCGGTGTTGCCAACGGGGGAACTCTTTTCCTTGATGAGGTGGGAGAGTTGCCGCTTTCGACACAGGCGCGTCTGTTAAGGGTGCTGGAGACGGGGGAATATATCCGTGTGGGGTCCAGCGAGGTGCGCAAGACTGATGTGCGAATCGTTGCCGCAACGAATCTGAATATTCCCAAGGCGATTACGGAAAGGCGGTTCAGGGAAGATTTGTACTACCGTTTGAACACGATACCAGTCCATATACCTCCTTTAAGAGAGCGCGGAGAGGATGTAAAGCTTCTTTTTATGAAGTTCGCCTTGGAGATGAGCGAGAAGTACAACATGCCCGCTCTTCATCTTTCCGCATCCGCTGTGGAGCGGCTGATGGCTTATAGCTGGCCGGGCAATATCCGGCAGTTGAAGAATGTGACGGAAAACATGTCCATTACATCGGAAACGAGAGAAATAACCCCGGAAGTGCTGGACAGATATATCCCATTGGACAGGCCGAGTACGGAACTTGTCTCTCTGAATGGAGGGCAGGAGCATACCTATGCCA
>CAVEJA010000134.1:0-2408 GCA_963615745.1 Duodenibacillus sp. | reverse complement strand
TGATTTTTATTCGTCAAAGTTTGACGAGTAAAAAAGTCACCGTTTTACGACAGCTTTTCTTGCCTTTTGACTATTCTCAATCCGCAGATTTTCCTTTTTTCGCAAAGACTTCCTTACCTCTACTTGAAATAAGCCTCAAACTTATGCGTCTGTCTCTGCTCCACAGGAGGCAGTTTCATATAATCCCCGTAGGTGTGTTCCAAGTATTCCTTGTAACCCGCCATTGTCTTATACAGCTTTCCCTCAAACTCGATATCCACGCTTTCCCTTATACAATCCGCACTGAAGCAACCTCTCACGGAGGGACCCACCTCTGTCATATTGCAGACTGTCTGTGTAGTTTTTTTATGGAAAGCGATACTCCGAAGCCATTTGTTGAGCAGAGAAGAAGACACTGGCAGGAGACGGCAGACTATCCTCTTGAAAACATGCCAGGGTTTCTTGTCACGGAAGAGCCGCATCCGCTTGTCTATATAGATTCTAAACAAGTTCTTTTTAAGCCAGAAAAGAAATCTGCGCTTGGACATATTGTCCGTAACGTAGTCCAACGGAAATATGTCTATGTTTATTCCTATCGGAAAATTGTCGTACCATGTCTCTACCATGAGGGTTCTCTTATCCACCAGTTTGGCGAAAGTGTAGACATACCGCCTAGTCTTGCGCGGCTCCATCAGCTCGAAACATCCCGAATCATCCTTATACTCTCTTACAAAACGCTCATAGCTGTCTCTGGGCATATACAGATCTATGTCATCATCCCAGGGAATATATCCCTTATGGCGTACAGCACCTATCAAAGTGCCGCTGGAGAGGAAGTAGGTAATCCCTCTCTGCCCGCAAAAACGGTGAATCTCATCCAGAATCGCCATCTGTACGCCTCTCAATTCCTTAATATCCGTGATTGCTCTCATCGTTTCCCAATCGTTCAATTCAACACATACTTGACATCATCCCAGGATTGCAACAGCTCTATCAGCTGCCGGGAGACATTGATCTTCTTTTCCGACCTCAGCTTCAGGTGGCAATTATATTGAGGCAGGAATATCTTCAGATTCAATTCCGTATTTCCATCCTCGAAAACAGACAACAGCGAAGTCACAGTCTCCTCATTCAGCTTGGGAAGAGAGAAAGACACCGTCAGTTTCTCTATCATATCCTGCTTCGAATCGTCCAGATAATCAATCTTATTTATCTTCAAATCTTTCCAATTAGGATTCCAGCGAGGAGAGACCACCTCTCCCTCTATAAGCAAAACCGCTCCTGAGATGAAGTATTTCTTGTATTCCATCCAATCATTTCCACGCAGGAACAGCTCGCCCTCTCCTTGGAAGTCCTCCATTTTCACCGCCCCGTAAGGTTTGTTCCCCTTTGAAATCCCCTCTCTATACGACTTTACCACACCGCCTATTCTCACCACAGGGTCTTTCACCTGAGCATAGTCTTTCAGCTGGGGGCAGGGAAGATTGCACAATGTGTTCAGCACAACATAGTATTTGTCCAAAGGGTGTGCGGAAAGATATATTCCGATATAATCCCGTTCCTTGTTCAGCGTTTCCAACTCGGACCAACGGTGCATGAAAGGCGGTATTTTCGGCTTCGTGATCTCAAAATCCTCCATATCGCCAAAGAGGGACAGCGTATTGGACTCCTTGTCCCGCTGGCAAGCCTGCCCGTACTGTATCAGGCTATCCAGAAATGTAACTCCGTTTTCCTCCTCGAAATACTGCTCGCGCTGGATGTCCGCAAAACTGTCAAAAGCTCCTGCCAGCACCAGACTTTCCAGACATTTGCGGTTGCATTGGGAGAAATTCAGCCGCTGGGCGAAATCATATATATCCAGATAAGGGCCGTTCGTTGTCCGTTCCTCAATGATAGCCTCGGCTGCCGCCATACCTATCCCCTTGATCGCCCCAAGTCCGAAGCGGATCTCCCCTTTCTTGTTCACGCCAAAGCCCGTATAGCTCTCATTGACATCCGGGGACAAGGTGGCAATACCCATTGCCTTACATTCGTCCATCAGCTTTGTTATCTCCTTGATGTCCGTCTGGCGGCGGGTTAGAAGAGCTGACATGAATTCTGAAGGATAGTGCGCCTTCAGGTAAGCGGTCTGATAAGAAAGCCAGGAGTAGCATGCGGCATGAGATTTATTGAACGCATAGGAGGCGAATTTCTCCCAATCCGCCCATATTTTCTCCAGAATCTGGGGATCATGTCCGTTTTTCTTTCCTCCCTCGATGAACTTGGGCTTCATCTCATCGACAATAGCCTTCTGCTTCTTACCCATTGCCTTTCGGAGTTTGTCACTCTCGCCTCTCGTGAAATTCGCCAACAGACGGGAAAGAAGCATGACTTGCTCTTGATAGACCGTGATTCCATAGGTATCTTTCAAGTATTTCTCCATAATGGGA
>CAVEJA010000133.1:0-4645 GCA_963615745.1 Duodenibacillus sp. | reverse complement strand
GTCCGGGAGTGTCCAGGATATTGACTTTGTAGTCCAGGTAGTCGAACTCCATGACGGAAGTGGTGACTGAGATACCGCGTTGCTTCTCTATCTCCATCCAGTCGCTCGTGGCGGTCTTGCGGATTTTGTTGTTTTTCACAGCTCCCGCCACCTGGATCTGACCGCCGAACAGCAGGAATTTCTCTGTAAGGGTGGTCTTTCCGGCATCGGGATGGGAGACAATGGCGAAAGTGCGGCGTTTTTCTATTTCGTTCATAACGGATTTTCTTTGTCGGAAGAGGGTTGTCTGTAAAGGCTTACTCGAAGATAAGCGGGTTTTGTTTGTTCTTGTGATAGAGCCCTGCCAGCATGCTGATATAGGCGGAGATGGTCTTTTTCCCCTCCTCTGTGTCCTGACTGATGGTTTTCCCTTGCATACGCAGGAGAACGATTCCGTAGAGAAAGTTGAAGCAGGTCTCTATTTCGTTGCTGTGGCTGTCCCCGTTCTTCTTCCTGAGTTCGATGATGAGGGGCAGTGCGTCAAGGTATGCGGCTCTGTAATAAGGGAATTTCTCGGAGGAGACAAGCTCGCTGTGCAGGTCGCTCAGCTCGGCGATGATGTTCTTGTTGATTTGGAGATGTCCTGTCTTGGAGACATTCTCCTCCCTCATCATGCGGATAAGGTCGGTGAACCATTCCACCTCTTTCTCCATCTGCCCGGAAGAGAGGGAGGAGAACTTGGAGAGGTACTGGCCCTTTATGGCGTCGATGTCGAACTGGAAGGCTCTTATCAGGTCTTCTGTCTGCCACATATAGATAAGGTATTCTGCAATGTTGCTTTTGCGGAGTTCTTGGGCGATGTGCATAATAGGCGGCTATAATTTCCCCATAAGGGTGAATACGAATCCCAGGAGGGAGGCGATGATGACGATTCCCCCGACAGAAAGGTTCAGGATGCGCACATATTGTATGTTGAACGTTTTCCGTATGCGGTTTACTCCGTAAGTCAGAACGACCCACCACAGGGCGGCTCCGCAGGTCATGGTGATGAATCCTACGATCTGCGGGATAGGCTGGCTGGGAACGATGAAGGCGAAACGGGCAAACAGGGCTACGAAAAGAATGATGATGAGCGGATTGGACAGCGTGAGGAGGAATGAGGTGAGGAAATGGTGGGCATACGATTTCTTGTTGCCGTTCATCGTGTCGGGATGGAAGTATTTGGAGGGATCGCTGCGGAACATATAGAGCCCGAAGATGAACAGCATGGCACTGCCGATCATCTCCATCCAGAAGACATTGGTCGCATTTGTCATGAAATCCATGACAAATGACATGCCAAGAGCGGTGATCAAGCCGTAGACAATATCGCTCAAAACCGCTCCCAATCCAGTGATAAGACCGTATCTGGGACCGTTTTTCAAGGTTCGTTGAATCCCGAGAATCCCTATGGGTCCGGTCGGGGCGGAGGCGATAAAGCCGATGATGAAGCCCTTGTATGCCAGTTCGAATGTTGTGACGGGTTCTATTCCTAACATCATTTCAAAGTACAAAGTTGCCACTTTTTTGTGAGATACGGAAAAAGTTTCCTTTTTTATATTAAACAAATCCGTCAGGACGGTTTGCAAATATGAATAATTCGTATCTTTGTACGGCAAGTTGATAATTTCAATATACAGATATATGGATACAATAAAACCTTATGTGATTGGCTTGGACCTGGGTGGAACGAACTCGGTCTTTGGTATTGTGGATGCGCGCGGGCAGATTATCTCCACCACGGCGATAAAGACGCAGGCTTATCCCGATGTGGAGGATTATGTAAAGGCGGGCTGCGAGGCCCTGCAGCCTATTATCGATGCGGGAATAGGCATAGAGCATATCCAGGGTATGGGTATAGGTGCTCCCAATGCGAACTACTACACGGGGACGATTGAGAATGCCGCCAATCTGGTGTGGAAAGGCTCTATCCCCTTGGCGCAGATGTTCTCTGAAAAACTGGGCGTTCCCGTCGCAATGACCAACGATGCCAATGCGGCGGCGATGGGTGAGATGACCTATGGCGTTGCCAAGGGCATGAAGAACTTCATCATGATAACGCTGGGCACGGGCGTGGGCAGCGGTATTGTCATCAACGGACAGGTGGTTTACGGCTGTGACGGTTTCGCCGGCGAGCTTGGCCATGTCACGATGGATCGTACGGAGAACGGCCGCTTGTGCGGTTGCGGAAGAAAAGGCTGTCTGGAAGCCTATTGCTCTGCGACGGGCGTGGCGAGAACAGCGCGCCAGTTGCTGGCGACCACGACGCAGCCGAGTTTGTTGCGGGATATGCCTGCAGAGGATATAACCTCTTTGGATGTGTCGATAGCGGCTGGAAAGGGTGATGCCTTGGCAAAGGAGGTCTTCGACTTTACAGGAAAGATGCTCGGAGAGGCGTGCGCCGACTTTACCGCTTTCGCAAGTCCGGAGGCGATAGTGTTCTTCGGAGGACTGACAAAGGCGGGGGATCTGCTGATGAAACCCATAGAGGAGGCATACAACGCCCATGTTCTGCCTATATTCAAGGGGCATGCCAAACTGCTCGTTTCCACTCTTGACGGAGCGGGAGCCGCCGTGCTGGGTGCGAGTGCCTTGGGCTGGGAGGTAAAGGAATAGTATATATAATATATGTATTCATATTATATTGTATCCCCGGGCGGATAAAGGGGCTGTTCTTCTTCGTTTCAATGTCCGGCTGTAACGGGCGGGAAGAAGATGAGATTCCCACATGGATTTTTTAAGAGGGGGAAGCCATAGAGGGCGGGTCTGTAATGGAGACGGTTCTTTATGGCTTCCCCTCTTTCTTTCAATTTTTGAAGGGGTTTTCCCAGTTCTGCGAGTTGGCTCTCGTAACTCTGCGTTTTAGAAAAATAGTTATATATAACGGCTTTCGTAAAAGCCCTGTTTAGCATACCTAACTCGCAGAGTTACGGGTCGTAAACCGCGGAGTTACGAGAGCCAAACCACCGTGTTGCGAAAAGCCTTTCCCGGAGGGGCGGGCTTCGGATGTGCGGGATAGAGGAGGCAGCCGGGGCATCCACGCCCGGAGAAACGGGCGGGCAGATATGTTAAAAAATCGTAATTGTGCGTTTTTTGTTACTGTATGGAGGGGCGGGAATAGTAAGATTTATTAATTTTGTAACGTTCTGTATAAGATTCACAGCTAAACAGAGACGAATAAGAAATAATAATAATAACAAATTATGTGTATGAGAGACCGTTTATTTAGGTGCGGCAGAATGCTGGCGACGGCATTGTGCCTGCTATCGGTGGGCGGATTGATGTATTCTTGCTCAGATGATTACGACTTGCCGGACAAAACGCCGGAGTGGTTGGGGTCAAGTATTTACAATTACTTGGTTGAGAAAGGAAATTACACCAATACCGTGAAACTGATTGACGACTTGGACTATGCCGAAGTGCTGGCAAAGACAGGTAGTAAGACCCTGTTCGTGGCCAACGACGAGGCTTACGAGAAGTTCTATCAGAACAACAGCTGGGGCGTGCGGAGCTATAAGGATCTGACCCGCTCCCAAAAGAAGTTGTTGCTGAACAATGCGATGTTGGACAACGCCTATTTGTTGGAGATGTTGCCCAATTCAACCTCCAATTCTTACGTAGACGGGTCCTATGTGACCAAGAACGTATGTCTGAAATCTCCGACTTCGGCGGCGGCAACCGATTCCATTCCATTCTATTGGTATTGGGATGAGGCGATTCCCCACTCCACGAATCCTAACGATGTGGACTACTGGGCAAGGTTCAGAACACAGGCCAAAGGCGGTATCCGTCTGGCATCCGACGGCTCTGTGCCCATGCTGGCGCATTGGGTGAACGGTCAGATGCAGCAGAACTCCATTACTGACGGTGATTTCTCCGTGATTATGGGAAAGGAACGCGAGGCGAACGATGTGTATATCAACAGCAGCAAGGTGGTCGAGCAGGACATTACATGCCAGAATGGTTACATTAATGTGGTGGAGAATGTCATGATGCCTCCTGCAAGTATGGCGGAGATGATACGCACCAACGGCTTGACGGATTTGTACAGCCATCTGCTGGATCGTTTCAGCGCACCTTATTACAGCTCTTTCCTGACAAGTGCGTACCATGAGCTGGATCCGACGGTTGATTCCGTGTTTGAGAAAAGGTATTTCTCCGCTTGGGGTCATGGCTCTTCCTCTCCTTCCGCGTCTGGCGCATCCAATTATTATGCTCCGGATGATGTGAATCAGACCAAGGCGGTGACTTATTACCTGGATTTTGATCCGGGATGGAATCTGTATTATCCCCGTGAGTATTCCCAGTCTGAGGGACAAGCCCGCGACTTTGGCTGTATGTTCGTTCCGACGGATGACGCTTTGCTGAAGTATTTCCAGAGCGGAGGTGGTAAATTCTTGAGCGAAAGATATTTCACAGTGCCTGTTCAGAATCTTACGAAGGAGAATCTGAAGGAGAATCTGGATCTTATCCCTCAGGAAGTCATTGTCAAGATGGTTAATAACCTGATGAAATCCTCTTTCCTGAACTCTGTTCCGAGCAAATATCTCTCTATTCAGAATGATGCGAAAGACGTGATGTTCGCCAATTATGAGACTGAGGACGAGTACAAATCCCTGATAGATAC
>CAVEJA010000132.1:0-2340 GCA_963615745.1 Duodenibacillus sp. | reverse complement strand
GATACACTTGTGTTGTCCTCAGGGAATTGTGTCCCATGCCCTCGCTGATGACGGCGATAGAGATATTCATGTTCCGGGCGATGCTTGCCCAGGAATGGCGCGCCACATAGGTGGTAAGCGGAATCTTGAGACCTGCCATTTCCCCTATTCTCTTCAGGCTGCGGTTGATGTTCTCCAATTTCCGCTGGTATTGTCTGTACTCTGTGCCGTCTGTTTTCTGTATGATGGGCAGCAGGAAGGGGGTGCCCGAAGCAAGATGCGCATAGCGTTCGACGATGGTTTGGGGTTCTTTCTCCCATCCTATCGCCAGATGCTGGTTGGTTTTCCTCCTGCAATATTCCAACATGCCGTTCCGCAAGGAGGATTTTTTCAGCCACGCCATATCCACGAATGACATCCCCCTCATATAGAAACTGAACATGAAAATGTCCCGGGCGAAGGCTATGGACGACCCTTCGGGCAGGGGAAGACGCTCGATGGCGCGGATCTCTTTCTCGGAGATGGCGCGCTTGGCAGTTCTCACACATGAAATCTTTATTCCAGCAAAAAGATTCCGGGGGCAGTCCATTCCCTCACCGGCAGCTTTTCGAAACAGGGTGTGCAATGTACGCAAATAAAAGCGTATGGTATTCTGTTTAAGTCCCCTGTTGATAAGCCATGCCTCGTATTGTTCC
The DNA here is from genome assembly GCA_963615745.1 of Duodenibacillus sp. Classification (GTDB taxonomy): domain Bacteria; phylum Bacteroidota; class Bacteroidia; order Bacteroidales; family Bacteroidaceae; genus UBA6382. The sequence goes on along the minus strand of CAVEJA010000132.1, from coordinate 1,666 downwards.
ATCAAATTCGGGGAGAGCTCGTCAAAAATCATGTCCTCACCATTTCGGAATTCCTGGAAACGCCGGCAGGCGTTTCTGTAATTCTTGGCTGTACCTCGTCGCTTCATAGCCTCCTTGCAGGCAGCCTGTTCTTCAAGAAAGGCAAATACGGTTTTATAGGGTGCGACATTCCTGACAGCCTCACACAGGAGGTCTGCGGAGAAATCCCCGCCGGCAAGTTCCATATCAAGCAGAACCCTTTTGTACCGTCTCATTTCCCACCGGATGGAGGACATATAGGATCGTAACCTGTTTTTCCGTTCACCACCAGAGGGTATAAGCAAAGTGGAGGTACGGGCATCCCATTCTTGTGGATAGATGTGGTAGGAGGTGCTGATTCTCCTTGAACAGCGTTTGTGTGTGATCTGGTAGTACAGTGTCCCTTCCGCTCCAGGAACGGAGGAGGGACGGAATTTAAGTTTTATTGTTGCCATATCGTGCTAATGATTTATATATTGGTATTCATGTGTATTTTTTCCCGACCCCGCGCTTTCTTTTCCCGCAGAATACGGACGATCCACTTCCCGATGCAAATATAAATTCTTTGGCAGAACACATGCCCTACACCATGCACGCAGGACATTGGATTTTCTGTCTTTTCTTTAGCGAAAGTCAATACGCTGGTTTTCAACAGGAATTTTCAAAATGGAAAACTTTTTGGTGAATTAGAAAAATTAATTCACTGGAAATAAAGACTTTGAAAAATAAAATGGAAAACTTTTGAAAAATCATACGAAAACTTATTTGCGAAAAAGTAAATTTTTCTACCTTTGCAATGTGGTTGTCGGAATCACATTTTTTACCAGCCGCCAGCGGCAGGACAAAGCGGAAAAAACGATTTAACAACATTCAAAACATATTATCCTATGAGTGCGTCTTTATACATTACCAAGAGGAATGGCAAGCAGGAACTTTTCTCCATAGAAAAGATTAAAAACGCCATTCGGAAAGCATTCCTTTCCGTGGGGAGCTTCGTCACAGAGGAAGAGATGACGGATATCCTGTCCCGTCTGAATTTGAAATCGGGAATGTCTGTCGAGGAAATCCAGAACCAGGTGGAGATTTCCCTCATGGCGGAGCGTTATTTCGAGGTGGCAAAGTCGTTTATCCTGTACCGCCACAAGCAGACGGAGGACCGCGACACCAGCGAGCGTCTGAAATTCCTCATAGACTACTGCGCTGCGGAGAATGCGGCAACGGGCAGCAAGTTTGACGCCAACGCCAATGTGGACAAGAAAAACATCGCCACACTCATAGGAGAGCTGCCCAAGGGGAATTTCATACGCCTGAACCGCCGTCTCATCACAGACCGTCTGAAAGACATGTACGGTAAGGAGATGTCCGACAAGTACATCCGCTTGTTGAACGGGCATTTCATCTACAAGAACGACGAGACCAGTCTGGCGAATTACTGTGCCAGCATCACCATGTACCCCTGGCTCACGAGCGGCACCATATCCATAGGAGGAAACTCCACGAAACCCACCAATATCAAGTCTTTCTGTGGCGGTTTCATCAATATGGTGTTTATTGTATCCAGTATGCTCAGCGGGGCTTGCGCCACGCCGGAGTTTCTGATGTACCTCAACTATTTCATCGGACTGGAGTATGGCAAGGAGTACTACAG
>CAVEJA010000131.1:0-5078 GCA_963615745.1 Duodenibacillus sp. | reverse complement strand
TTGCGGTACAGGATGGCGCGCTCGTTCATCCAGCTGCGGAACACAGCGCAGATAGCTCCCCATAATTGTTCCATCGGATCGGTCGGGAACTCTTTTCCTGTCTGTTCCTTGATGGCTTTTTTGAATCGTACAACGAGATCCTTCAATTCCTCTACGGTAAGGTCTTTGTCCAGTTTTATGCCACGGATGCTTTTTACTTCCTCGATTATCTTCTCGAATGGGTCGATATCTTCCTTGTTGGCGGGTTTCATGCCGAGAACAACGTCCCCGTACATCTGCACGAATCGACGGTATGAGTCATATACGAAGTGCGGATTGTTGGTCTTTCGAGCCATTCCCTCTGCCACCTCGTCGTTCAATCCGAGGTTGAGAATGGTGTCCATCATACCTGGCATGGAAGCCCGGGCACCGGAACGCACGCTGACCAATAATGGATTCTGCGCGTCTCCGAACTTGCTGTTCATTAAATTCTCTATATGTCTGACGGAGGCATGGACTTCATCTGTAAGAAGCTCAACTATTTTTTCCTGCCCTACCTTGTAATATTCGTTGCAAGTGTCTGTCGTAATAGTAAAACCAGGAGGGACGGGAACTCCGATAAGATTCATTTCTGCGCAGTTGGCACCTTTTCCGCCAAGAAGATTCCGCATGTCGGCTCTTCCTTCCGCTTTGCCAGCTCCGAAAGTGTAAATTCGTTTCAATTCCATAAATTATATCTAACTAAACTTGTTCGGTATCTGAATTAGACTGCAAATTTACAATGAATCTGTCATTCAGATATTACGAATCTTGAATAATTTGAATGGAAAATGAGATTTATTATGAATACAACTGGGAAAAAGCGGTTCGTTCAGCCTGTATGAAAACCTTGTCTTCCAAAATGTTTCTGCGGGAACTTTGTGTGTTTCCGTTATGAAAATGTGGGTGGATATGTATAATTTTGCATTCGTGTATATTTAATTCAAGCGGAAACAATTTATGAATCTGGGAATTGTTGGTAATGGGAATATCGTAAAGACCGCATTGGAGGCTCTTCGGGAGATGGAGAAAATCCATGTGGTGGCGATATGTGTGCGGGAACAAAGTCGTGAAAAGGGGGCGGTATTGCAGAAAGAGTATGATATACCGTTGTTATACACCTCCTATGAGCAGTTCCTCGGCAACGAGGATATTGAGTTTGTGTATATCGGAGTGATCAATCCCGTGCATTATGAATATGCGAAAAAGGCTCTGACGGCTCGTAAGAACGTTATTCTGGAGAAACCCTCCTGTGTGAAGAGTGTGGAAATAGAGGATTTGGTCAAAACAACTAAGGAAAAGGGCTTGTATCTGTTTGAGGCTGTCACTATCCTGCACACCCGTTTTTTCAGGGAGATAGAGGCTTCCCTGCCTTCTTTAGGGAGGATTCGGCTTGCCCAATGCAATTTCTCCAAGTTCTCCAGCCGTTATAAGGATTATTTGAAAGGCGACATACATCCGGTCTTTTCCCCGTCTATGGCAGGCGGCTCCCTGATGGATATAAATATTTATAACATTAATTATATGGTATCTCTCCTGGGAGTTCCCGGCAATGTGCGTTATTATGCGAACCGCGGGTACAATGGCATAGATTTGTCGGGCATCGTCGTGATGGAATATGATGGCTTTGTCGCCTCTTGTGCCGCAGCCAAGGATTCCTCCTCTCCCGGATTTATGCAGATACAGGGTGAGAACGGATGGCTGAGGATAGAGGGAGACCCCAGCAATTTGCAGAAATTGATGGTGAGTATTAACGGGAAAGAGGAAAGAATACTGTCCTTGCAAACCTCCAGAAACCGGATGACAGATGAGTTTGCATCGTTTCAGGCAATCTATGAGGCGCACAACAGAGATACAATGTATTACTTCCTCGACATCTCTGTGGGCGTGGCGCAGGTGGCGGAAGCTGCGCTTCGGTCAATGGAGTGAGGTTTTTCTCTTTTTTTCGGGGTCAATGTCCCTTTGCTGTTTGAGGAGAGGCTTCCTCTGGAAGCGGTTCGAAAAAGAAGTATCTCCAGAAAGTGGTGGGATATGCGGAAGCCGCTTCCGCACTGTTGTTCCTGTACATGGAATAGAAATCCCTGAAGGACTGGTCGTAACTGTTGTCGTAAGAAAACATTTCCTTTATTGTTCCTCCCTCCGCACTGACCATGGCACTTGCTTCTGCATAGGCTGCGGGTAGCTGTTCCTCTTTATACAAAGGGAATCCCCGTAAGATAATCCTGAACTTTACCAAGTCTTTTTGCAGTAGAAGCCCGCAAAGCAGATAGTCCAGTATCTTTTTGTTCTGAGGAAATTCCTGTAAAAGGCGTACCATTTCGGAGTTGAACGGATACCCGCCAATGAAATTGTCATACCGTAGAGGGACAGACGGGGTTTTGCCGCTCTCTTTCATTTCTTCTATCTTTTTCTTTTGTCCGGCAATGAAAGTCCCGTGGGTCATGCTTTTTCCCAGTATGGTCAGATACTTTTCCGCCACGGGGAAGTCTCCAGTTTTGACAGCATACTCCGTCATGTGCCGTAATGAGGAGAAACAGTTCCCGTTTGTTTGTTGCATGGCGTATTCAAAGGCGTTGTGCATGGCTTCATCGTAGATGCCGATATGGGCGTAAAACTGTCGGTTGAAGATGCAACCGAGGGCGTTTCTCTGGTGGCGGAACAGGAAGTCTTCGGGATTGTTGATGTTGTATTGGAACAAATGGTCGGGAAGCGTGCCTGATGCCGATTCCGCCAGAAGGGCGTATTTTTGTTTCAAGTCGCTGTCTATATCCTCGTCCTGTCGGATTTCTTCCAATAATTCCTGCCAGTTGCCGGTCTCCGCCAGAGATACATAATGGTAGCAGTTCTCGTTATGGCGCATGGTTTTGTTGCTGTAGAAGAGGAAAAGTGAGGCAAGCACGATGATTATTCCTGAAGCGAGGAGTATTGGGGACTTCGTTGCTGTGGCTTTCGTCTTGGAAAGAGCGTATAAAACAACCATTGTGGCAATGTTCATTAGAAGGAATAGTATTTCCTTCCAGCTGTCTGCGACAGAGTAAATGGTGAGATACCGTTTGTCAAACGGGATAAATCCGATGTGCTGGCTGCTTATTTGGACGAGAGCGACATCAATGATGATAAAGGAAAAAGGAATAATGGCTTTGTATATTGTGGAGCGGTAGATCTTCCACTCCGCAAGAGAAAAGAGCAGCAGCCCAGAAAAGAGTGTGGGAAAACTCAATAAGGCAAACCCGATTATGGAGAAAATTCCGCAGAATATCCATCTCCATTTCCGTGTTTTCAGACGAAGATAGCACAAGATGCCGAGCAAGAGGGTGATTTCCTCTATTTGTAGGCTGACAAACAGGGGATATGCAATACCTGATATGAGGGCGGGAAGTATTGCGATTTCTGGATAAATCCTGTTTCCCGCCGATTTAGAAACAGCCAAGGTCAGTATGGAAATCAGGAACAGGGATACGCTCTCCACCAATCCCCCTATAAAAGGTATGCGGAAGAACTGCAACAGGAGGTCTGTCAGCCACGCATTGATGCCGGGAGGTTGTGCCATCTTGCTCCAAAAGAAGTCCGGGGTCAGGAGAAACAGGCTGTCTCCCTCCAGTACTTTCATGATTTCAGGATAGCAAAAGGTGCTTATTGCCAGGTATCCGATAGACCATAGTGCGATGAGGCTGTATGTGCGTTTCATTGTTTGGGCTGTTCTTCTGTTGTGGAAAGAGAGTTTTTATTGGAATATTCTTGCCAGATGGTCTTTGGACAAGACCGCCGGAGCCTGTATAAACTCAGGTATGTTGTAGGAAAAGAGCAGCGTCGTGTTTGCCTCAGGGTGTTTCTGCGGAGCAGGAATGGCTTTCCGAAGTTCTTTCCGTCCCAATGAACGATAAAAATCCGGGTATATCGGCTGTCTATCCGCTTGCTGCTGAAAATAATCCATTTCCCGTTGCTGCTCCAGGAATGGTAACTTTCCACATCTCCGCTGTTTATTTTTATGGTGGAAACCTCCTTTCTCGTTTTCAAATCCATCATTTTCAAATCCGCCTCTTTGTGATGTATGGGGAATGTTCCGCAGAGTGTCCATGTATACATCAGGTATTGACCATCGGGAGATATTCTTGGAAAATGTGCGCTTCCCCCACTTCGGCTTGCATTATACAGGGTGTCGATGGGAGTTCCCAATGTTCCGTCCTCCAGAAAAGGAACACGTACTATGCTGTAATGGAGCTTTTCGATTTCCATGGGCAGCTTTGCTCCCGGGCTTGTGCAAAAATAAAGGTATTTCCCGTCGGGAGAAAAAGCGGGGAATGTTTCGTAATGGATAGAGTCCGAGAACCTTTCATCGGTAACAAACCGCTTTTTAGCAACATCGTAAATCAGCAAATTCGATTGTGTGTCATAGACTTCGATTTTGTTTTTGCTGTATCCGTAGAAACTTTGCCGGGTGTCGTTGGAACTGAATGCGATGAATCTGCCTGACGGATGCCAGTAACAGTACGACGCTCCCTTGTATGGCGGAATCTTCTCCAAGGAAAGTTTCTCGATTTTTCCGTCGTTTACTACGATAGTACCGCCATTTTTACCTCTGGCATGGAACATTAACTTCGTGGGAGAGTAGTTTGAGAAACTGTGGCAGTTCACGCAGCCATTGTTGTTCTGCGTGTTTTCTATGATGCTTCTGACCTTGAACGAGGACAAATCCCGCTCATAGATGCCCATTTGATGCCATCCTTCATATCCCGGAGGAATCAACCGGTAGGCAATCCAGGGGGTGATGCTGTCTTTACTGACGGTAATACCGAATGTTTTGTACCTTATTCCTTCCGGGTGTTCCGACGACCAGACGGACACACATACCTTGATAGTCTTCCCCGCAGCCTCTTTGAGCAATGATTTCCACTTGCTTTGAGGGATTTGTATGGCACTCTTTCCATTGACAAGAAAGGTCTTCCCGGATGCGGATGTGACCCGCGCCTGAATGGATGTCGCTCCTTTGGCTTCAAAGTTTAGCGGAGCTATATTGGGCGGAACGGTCACATCGGTATAATCGGGGAATATATCAGGTT
>CAVEJA010000130.1:0-4728 GCA_963615745.1 Duodenibacillus sp. | reverse complement strand
TTCATGATCAGCATGAACGGGAAGCCCCAGGAGGAGGACGGCGATATGTTCGGAGCCGCTCTTTTATGGTCTGGCAACTATAAAATACAGATGAACGCCCGCAACAACAATTTCTTTGTCACCGCCGGCATCAACAATGACAACGCCTCCTATACGCTGGCAGGCGGAGAAACTTTCACAACTCCGGAGTTTGCCATGACATACAGCACACACGGAAAGGGAGGAGTAAGCCGGGCATTCCACAAATGGGCGAGAAACTACGCCCTGCTGCATGGAAACCAAGTCCGGGACATTCTCCTGAACAGCTGGGAAGGGGTTTATTTCAACGTGAACCAGGAAACCATGGAGCAGATGATGGCGGACATCTCTTCCTTGGGAGGAGAACTCTTCGTCATGGATGACGGTTGGTTTGGAGACAAATACCCTCGCAATAACGACAAGACGAGCTTAGGCGACTGGAGCGTATGCCGGGAGAAACTGCCATCAGGCATAAAGGGACTTACGGATGCCGCAAAAAAGCACCATATCAAGTTCGGCATCTGGATTGAACCTGAGATGGCAAATACCCAAAGCGAGCTTTACGAGAAACATCCCGACTGGATTCTGCAATGCAAAAACCGTCCGCTTACCACAGGACGCGGCGGCACGCAGACCGTACTGGACTTATGCAATCCTAAAGTACAGGACTACGTATTCGGCATCGTAGACAATCTTCTCACCGAATCTCCCGAAATCGCCTACATAAAATGGGATTGCAACGCCCGGATGATGGACTATGGCTCCACCTATCTGCCTGCCGACAGACAGAGCGAGCTCAATGTGCGTTACCACATGGGCTTAAGAAAAACGCTGGAACGCATCCGCGCGAAATATCCCGATGTTATCATACAATGCTGCGCAAGCGGTGGCGGGCGTGTATCCTACGGATTCCTGCCTTACTTTGACGAGTTTTGGAACAGCGACAACACCGACGCATACCAGCGGTTGTTCATTCAATGGGGTACAAGCCAGTTCTATCCTGCCATTGCCATGGCTTCCCATGTCAGTGCAAGCCCTAACCACCAGACAAAACGCGAGGTTCCTTTCAAGTTCCGCTTCGATGTGGCGATGACAGGTCGTCTGGGAATGGAAATCCAGCCCAAGAACATGACCAAGGAAGAACTGGATTTCAGCAAACGCGCCATAGAGAGCTACAAGAGAATACGCCCGGTAGTACAGCTGGGAGACCTCTACCGGCTGGTATCTCCCTACGACAACAAGAGCATCTCCGCCATTATGTATGCCAATGAGGACAAGAGCCATCTGGCTGTATTCGCATACAACATCCATCATCTCTATGACACGAACTTTCCTATGCTGAAACTTACAGGAGTTGATGAGAACAAGAATTACCGAATCATTGATCTTACTCCCCTGAAAGCCGACAAGCCGTGTTTCCTGAACGGCAAGACAGTAAGCGGAAAAGCTCTGAAATACTCTGGAATAAAAGTCGCAAGCCTCATCAACGCCCCCTATGGCAGCGTGGCTCTGGAGCTGATTGCAGAATAAAAACTCAAACTCATATAAATTCTAACACAACAATGAAAAGTCTAATTTTATGTATGGCATTGTCCGTCATGGCGTTTCTGCCATCGCATGCCAGCGAGAAAAACAAAATCACTATCGGAACTATCGTGTACAAATGGGCTGATATTGATCAAAGTCTGAAAGAACTGAAAGACGCACAGTTCACTTCGTGCCAGCTGAATTACAACACGAAGATGGATGCCGCCTTTGCCAAGAAATTGAAAAAGGCATCCAAGAAGTACGGAATCAGGATTACAACCGTTGTCGGAGTGCCGAACGCTCCCAGCATCGGGCTTCGCAACCGCTGGAACTTTACCGAAGGGCCTTCTACCATCGGGCTTGTACCCAAGGCGGGAAGAGAGGAGAAAATCGCCACTTACCACAAAATGATTGATTTCTGCAAGCTCGCTGGTGTGCCAGCCATGCACTCCCACTTCGGTTTCATCCCCGAAGACTGCTCTTCCGAGCAATACAAGGACTTCATCAGTGTCATGAAAGACCTGGCAAACTATGCCAAGAACCAAGGAATAGACATCTATTTCGAGACAGGACAGGAGACACCGACCACGCTTATCCGCGCCATCAAGGACATTGAAACCGGCAATTGCTATATCAACTGCGATGTAGGCAATCTGCTTCTCTATGGAAAAGCCAATCCTACCGATGCTATCCGGCAGTTCGGTCCTTTGGTTAAGGACATTCACGCCAAGGACGGAACCTACCCATCCAGAGAAGACCCATACCATCTGGGAAAGGAAAAGAAAATCCCGGAGGGAGATGTGGATTTCCCCGCCATCATCAAAATCCTTAAAGAGGAAGGTTACGAAGGGGCGATTACCATCGAATGTGAACTGAACGGAAAGAACCAGACCTATCTTTCCGATACCCGCAAGTATCTGCAGGATCTTTTGGACAAAGAATAAACTACTGTGAGAAGTTTTATATCCATCGTTTTTGTCTCCTTGCTCTGCATGTTCTGTGAATCATGCGGCAAGGGGGCAAAGCGATTTTCCACAAATCAAAAGGAAAAGCAGGAATTTGCCGGAAGCGGCGACAGCTTCTCTTTAGACACCATTATGGAAGTTGCCGGACGACAGGGCGTAGCCACCGACGGCAAGTTCTACTACATATCTAGTTCCACCGCCCTGTACAAATACGACAAAAACGGAAAACTTCTACTCTGCAACGAGAAGCCCTTCACCCAGCTCAAGCTAGAAGCCAACCACTTCGGGGACATTGATGTCTATAATGGTAACATCTACACGGGCATCGAGACCTTTGTGGACGGAGCAGGAAAGAACATCCAGATAGCTGTTTACGATGCCAACACGTTGCAATACAAGTATTCCATACCCTGGAACGAGAAGTCCGGACAGGTGGAAGTGTGTGGTCTGACCATAGACAAAGACCATAACCGTATATGGATGGCGGACTGGGTTCAAGGACATGAGCTGTATTGCTATGACCTGAAGTCCCACAAGTACATAGGAAAGACCGTACTTTCCCCCGCCCCCAGGCTGCAGCAAGGTATCTGTTACTGGAACGGACAGATTCTCATCAGTTGCGACGATGGTGACGCAGAGGAGGATAAAGCCGACAATATCTACATTGCCGACATCTATCCTGAGGAAAACACAGACGCTCTGCCCGATTCCGTACAAGTGAGATTATGGAGAAATATGTCCGATTTCAAGCGTACAGGCGAGATTGAAGGACTGACGATAGACAGTACGACCGGGGAATTCATCGTCTTGTCCAACCGCGGAGCACGCATCATTCTGGGTATGCCCAAGGGATTTTACGAAGGTTACAGTCGGGAAATCCACGAGATATACATTTACAAGAAGGGACAGGGAAAATAAAATCCGTTCTTTCACTCTCCAAAACCGCCTGTTTGCATATCGTAAACAGGCGGTTTTGGGTATGAAAAGCACCGTTTTTCGAGGGCTAACTCTGCGGTTTAGGTGATGAAAATAGGGCTTTTTCGAGGCGTAACTCCGCGAGTTAGAAAAATTACTCGCAGAGTTACAAGTGCAAAACAGGGCTTTTGCGAGTGCAAACAGGCGGATCAGTCTTCCGAATCCCCCATTTCCTGCTCCAGGAAGTCATCTTTTTTGACCGACAGCCCGCCCTCGAAAGTGACGACTATCAGCAGAGGGATATACATATCACTTTGCGGATAGGACACACTGGTGGCAAAACGAAGTCCGCTCTCGTCTATCTTATCGAAAACAAAGCCCTCCAATATTCCATTTTGGACAAATCCCTTGTCCAACCACGCCTGGAAATCCTTCTTGAAAAAAGTTTTCTGAAAGAAATCAACGCCATCTTTCTTTATCGAAAGAATGACATGGTTGTCCATATACGTATTCTGCGTCTCCGAATCCTTTACTTTGGACAGGGTGGAGTCCGCCTCCCGTACTATCTTATATTCATACAGATGGCTCTTGTATCTGGCAGTGTCTTTCACCACAAACCTATCCATTTCGATCACGCCCCCTCTCATAGTCTCTCCGTATACAAGCAAAGAGTCCTGTCCCTCCGCCTTATCGGAATTTGTTTTGCCACAAGAAACCATTCCTGCAAGAAACAGGCAGAGCAAGACAACGTTCAGTAGTTTCATAAAACCGTTTTATAGTTCCTTTCCGCATACAAAAGTACTACAAAAAAACTCATTGCAAACACTCTTGAGGCACTTTTCCTTTTGAATAAAGCGACTTTCCCCGCTATCCGGCTGGATAACAGGGAAAGTAATTATATATGGATTAGTAATGGAATCCTCCGAAGACCGTCCTTATTCGTTCGTCTCCGTCTCCGGGCGCGCCATCATGCGTGGCCTATGTGTCCGTTTGCCGGTATTTTTTCTTTCCAAATACTTTTTATACTGCCCTTCTGTAAGTATCTCCTTCAAGGACTGATCCAGTTTTTCCTTGCGTTCCTTTATCTCGTCACGCTTCTTGTCCTTCTCCTTCCTCTCCTGCTGATTCAATTGCTCGGTGTTTTTCGCATCCTCCTTGAACAAAGCAAGCACCTTTTCCTTCTGACTGTCACTCAGTCCCAAGTCTCTTGCCATATTTTCCGCCCGTTTCTCTGCCATCTTTTCCGGACTGAAGTCTTTCTTCGGTCCTTTCATGTTGCGTGGAATAGGCTTGTGTTCCAACC
>CAVEJA010000129.1:12081-19153 GCA_963615745.1 Duodenibacillus sp. | reverse complement strand
TACGGCGACTCCATCAAGTCTCCGGGCTACGGCGTGTTCACCGACGCGGTTCTCAAGACCACGGAGGAGGGCAAGACCGCATACGTCAAGGGTCTCTCCGGCTACATTGACGCCAAGAGCGTCGTAGCGGGAACAGGCAACACCGACCTGACCATCAAGGGCAGCGGTATTCTGAACTCCATCGAGAAGATAGACGAGGCCCTGCGCAACGGCAAGGTGGATGTCTACACCGTGGACGGAAAGAAGGTACGCAGCGCGGTGAAAGAGACGGATGCCGACAAGGGTCTCAACAAGGGCGTATATGTCATAGGCAAGAAAAAGGTTCTGGTTAAATAAGCCGTAACCTCACTATAAGGGAAGTCTCCCGCACAGTCGCTGTGCGGGAGATTTTTTTTATGCGGTCAGGCATCTGCGGCTTTGCGGTCCGGGAAAGCCGGGAAGGTGTTTTAGCACTTGTAAAACGGTGCTTTTTTTACTCGTCAAACTTTGACGAATAAAAATCAAACTTTGACGAGTAGCTCCATCCCCTGTTTCTCCCCTCCTCCTCCGCCGTTGCCGGAATTTTCCCCCTGGGGTTTCCGTATCGTTTCCGCTTTTAAAAGGGAGGCATAAGGGAGGATGATAGGAGAATGAACGGAGAACGATACGGACCGATACGGAAACTCCGCGGCACGATTCCGCCTATTCCTCCGCGCGGGCGGCGGCGATTCTTTCCGCCTCCCTCCGTGCCGTTTCCCCCGTCCCGGCAAGAGGCAGGGCGGGGGAGGAAAGTTAATTTGTAAGAAAATCAAGCAAGAAGCAATTATTTTTCTTACTTTTGCTGCCAAATTAGAAAGAACAACATAAGATGCAAAAGAATCTTGTCATTGTCGAGTCCCCCGCCAAAGCCAAGACCATAGGTCGTTTCTTAGGAAAAGACTACAAGGTGCTACCCAGTTTTGGCCATATCAGAGACCTTAAGGCGAAGTCCTTCAGTATCGATACCAAGACTTTCCGCCCCCAATATGAGATACCGGAAGATAAAATCAAGATAGTAGACGAGCTGAGAAAGGAAGCAAAAGGCAGCAACGTGTGGCTCGCATCCGATGAGGACCGCGAGGGAGAAGCCATATCCTGGCATCTGGCAGAGGTGCTGAACCTGGATATAGACAACACCAAGCGCATTGTCTTCCACGAAATCACCCAGACCGCCATCGAGGATGCCGTAAAGCACCCGCGCACCATCAACATGGACTTGGTAAACGCCCAGCAGGCACGCCGCGTACTGGACAGAATAGTAGGTTTCAAGCTGTCTCCCGTACTCTGGAGAAAGGTGAAACCCGCCCTGTCCGCAGGCCGTGTGCAGAGTGTCGCAGTGAGACTTATCTGCGACAGGGAGCAGGAAATCGACGCTTTCAACAGCACCTCCTCCTTCTCCGTGACAGCAACTTTCTCCTTCCCTGCGAAAGAGGGCGGCATGACGGAGTTCAAAGCCGAACTCAACAAGCGTTTCAACACCAAGGAAGAGGCGATGAGCTTTCTGGAGGACTGCCACAAGGCATCCTTTAAAATAGAGGACATCACGAAGAAACCCGTGAAACACGCTCCCGCCCCGCCCTTCATGACCTCCACACTCCAGCAGGAAGCCGCCCACAAACTGGGCTATTCCGTATCGCAGACCATGAGGATAGCGCAAAGCCTGTACGAGGCGGGACACATCACTTATATGCGTACCGACTCTCTGAACCTCTCCTCGCTCTGTCTGAACAGCTGCAAGAAGTACATACTGGAGAACTTCGGGGAGAAATACGCGCACACACGCAACTTCCATACCAAGAGCAAAGGCGCGCAAGAGGCGCATGAGGCCATCCGCCCCACCTTTATAGACAGGGAAGACATCACCGGGACATCTCCCGAAAGGAGACTGTACCAACTCATACGGCGCAGAACACTGGCGAGCCAGATGACCGACTCCCTCTCGGAGAAGACCACGGCTACCATCAGCATCAGCAACCGGGACGAGAAATTCACCGCCACAGGCGAGATACAGCAGTTTGACGGTTTCATGAAGGTGTACCAGACTTCCCCGGACGAGGAAATCGCCCGCGAAGGGGCAACGGAAATGCTCCCTCCGCTGACAAAGAACATCCAGCTGACCCCCGCCCTGATCTCCGCCACGCAGAAATTCACCCAACGCCCGCCCCATTACAATGAGGCGGCACTGGTCAAGAAAATGGAGGAATTGGGCATAGGCCGTCCCTCCACATACGCTCCCATCATCAGCACCATACAGCAACGCGGCTACGTGGAGAAAGCCAACCGCGAGGGAAGCAGCCGACAGTACCTTATCCTCTCCCTGCAAAACACAGGAAAGATAAAGGAGACGGAGAAGAAAGAGAACTACGGCTCCGAGAAAGGGAAGCTGATACCTACCGACATAGGGCTTGTGGTGAACGCCTTCCTGCTGGAGGAGTTCCCCGAAATCATGGACTACAACTTCACCGCCAACGTGGAGAAGGACTTCGACTCCATCGCAGAGGGAAAGAAGAAGTGGAACAGCATGATGAAAAAGTTCTACGAGAACTTCATGCCCGAGGTGGAGAAAGCGATGGAAGCCAAATCCGACAGGAAAATAGGGGAACGCATCCTGGGAACAGACCCCGCCACGGGGCGTTCCGTCTCCGTTAAGATAGGCAGATACGGCACAATGGTGCAACTGGGAACCGCCCAGGAGGAGGAAAAACCCGTATTCGCCCCACTGCTGAAAGAGCAAAGCATGGAGACCATCACGCTGGAAGAGGCTCTGGATCTGCTGCGTCTGCCACGCACATTGGGAAAATACGAGGATGCCGATGTCGTGGTCAATAACGGCCGCTTCGGCCCTTACGTTCTCAACAACAAGAAATTCTACTCCCTCCCCAAGGACAAGAACCTGCTGACCATCACGCTGGAAGAGGCGATAGAGGTCATCAAGGAAAAGAAAGCGAGCGATGCGGCACGCCATCTGAAGACTTTCGAGGAGGATGCGGAGATGGAAATCATGAACGGACGGTTCGGGCCGTACATCTCCTATAAGAAAAAGAACTACCATCTGCCCAAAAGCATGGCGGAGAACCTCTCCCAACTGACTTTCGAGCAATGCAAGGAGATTATCGCCAAGCAGGAAAGCTCCCCGGCAAAGAAAACTTCCAGAAGAAAAAGCACCAAGGCATGAGAAACATCATCCTGGTAGGATATATGTGCGTGGGCAAAACCACTATCGGGAAAGCCCTGGCACAGCGCATGGGGCTGTCCTTCTACGATCTGGACTGGTACGTGGAGGGGCGCAGGAGGCAGCGCATCAGCGAGATTTTCGAGGAAGTGGGAGAAGAGGGATTCCGCAACATCGAGAGAAATATGCTGCATGAGGTGGCGGAATTCGAGGACATCGTCCTCTCCTGCGGGGGCGGCACGCCCTGCTTCTTCGACAACATGGACTATCTGAACCAGAAAGGCACGACCTTATATCTGAAAGCATCGCCCGAAATCATCGTAGCCCATTACAAGATGAGCCGCACGGTAAGACCCTTGCTGAAGGACAAAAGCGAGGAAGAACTCCACAAGTTTGTAGGGAAACAGCTGGCGGAACGCTCTCCCTACTACGAGAAAGCGAGCCATATCATTGATGTGGACATACTGGACACGGCAGACAGAGTAGACCAGCTGGTAGACCTCATCATCCGCACCGCAACCCCCTAAGACTATCTTCCAGGCGCGGAAATTTCCCCGTTTCGGATTTTTTGCCTATTTTTGGTACATAAAAATCCCCCTGGGAAGAAATCCATTCTATAAAAAAAACATCGGGGAGTGTAACTTTCGGGAGTTACATTCGTCTTATGCTTGAGAGAAGATGATAAATTTCCGCACAGATGTATTGCCGCTGAAGAACCGTTTGTACAGAATCGCATTACGCATCACGCTACATACGGGAGAGGCGGAGGATATTGTCCAGGAAACCATGATAAAAGCATGGAACCATCGGGAAGAACTGGAGTCTCCCTCATCGGCAGAAGCGTTCTGCGTCACCGTCTGCCGCAATATGGCTCTGGACTATGTGTCCAAGAAAGAAAGCCAGAACAAGGCTCTGGACGAGCAGAGCATGGATCAGGAAGACAACGCCGCCTCTCCGTTCCAGACACTCTCCAGACAAGACGGGCTGAACTGGGTACACAGGCTGTTCAACAGGCTGCCGGAGAAGCAGAGAACCATCATGCAACTGAGGGACATCGAGGGAAAACCCTACAAGGAAATAGCCGCCCTTCTCCATATCAGCGAGGAACAGGTAAAGATAAACATCTTCAGAGCAAGACAAAAGATTAAACTTGAATTTGAAAAAATAGACCGTTATGGATTATAAATATATCGAACAGCTGCTGGAACGCTACTGGGAATGTCAGACAACCCTGGAGGAGGAATCCGTACTCCGTGCGTTCTTCGCCCAGAAGAGCCTTCCCGCCCATCTGGAACGCTACCGTACGCTCTTCGCATACGAGACGAAGCAGAAGGAAACAGGGCTGGGGAAAGACTTCGACGAGAGAATCCTCAACAAAATCAACGGCAAAGAGGTCAAGGCACAGCGCAACACCATTACCTACCGGCTGCGTCCGCTTTACAGGGCTGCCGCAGTAGTGGCCATCATATTCACGCTCGGCATGGCGGCGCAACACTCTTTCAGCACCGACAACGGACAGGGAGAGGCCACCTATAACTATGCCTCATACAAGGACACTTACACAGATCCGCAAGCGGCATACGAGCAAGTGGCATCCGCATTGAAGGAAGTGTCCTCCAGTCTGCGTGACGCAGGATTCCAATCCCCGGACTCCATCAAGGAAACCAACCCGACAGAAGAACAGTAACCGACGGATATGAAGAGATTCCTTTTGGCTTTTGTCACGGTCTTCGCCCTATCCTTGAGCAGTTATGCGAGCGAGGACTTCATCGGATTATTAGTCAATAAAATCGAGGAAGAAAGCGCGGAACACCATATCACGCCGGAAACCTACGAGTGTATCACCGTGGGACCCGCCATGATGGAGAAAGTGCTGGACATCACCGACGACAATGACAACGAGCATACCGAGCAGTTCAGAAAGGTATTGCCGCATATCAAAAGTCTGAGAGTATTCCACACGCAGCAGAATATCCCCTATCACAGGAACACCATACAAGATCTTCTCAGTCAAAACAAGACAAAATACAAGTTATACAAAGCCTGTCAGAAGCAGAAGAAATCCAATGTGTGGCTCAGGAAAAGCAAGGACACCGTGGTGGAAATCATCATTCTGAACAGCAAGGAAGATGATTTGAAAGTAGTAAACCTCACAGGAGACATGACAACAGACTTTGTAACAGAACTCATGAAGATGTAAAAACAATATCATACCGCTCTTTTCAAGAGCACAATGCTTATAAACCAAAACATGAAACTTTAGGTTTCACTCTCTCGAAAGTTGCGTAAACGTTGCCCTTGGGGCAACGTTTATTTTTTCCACGCCGAAACACAGACGAATCACCTCAAAAATTACAAATGAAATGCCCCAAAAATTGAAAATGAAATGCCCCAAAAATTACAAATAGACTTGGAGATTCGATGCAAATAACTACCTTTGTACTTGCAAATTACTCCAGCAAACAAGCAGAAAAAAACAATGGCATATCTAAACAGAGTATTTGATGCGCAGATTAAAGCACATCTTGAAGCTATGGGGGCAGTACTTATCGAGGGTCCGAAATGGTGTGGAAAAACAACGTCTGCCAAACAATTGTCCAAGAGTTTCATCAGTTTGCAAGACCCAGACCACCGCGAGGAATATCTGGCAACAGCCATAACAAAACCGTCATTCCTGCTGCAGGGAGACACGCCACGTCTGATAGACGAATGGCAAGACGCTCCTATGCTATGGGATGCTGTCCGTACCAAGGTAGATGAACGCGGTTTGCCCGGACAATTCATTCTGACCGGTTCTACTGTTGTGGACGAAAAAAAGATTCATCATAGCGGTACAGGACGAATATCCCGCATAGAAATGCTGCCTATGAGCCTGTGGGAATACGGGGAATCCAATGGAAGCGTATCTTTGATGGACATGTTCGCCCATCCCCAAGAGCCTGTTTTCGCTACCTCAGAATTAAGCGTAGAAGACATTATCTTCGCAGCATGTAGAGGAGGTTGGCCTGCAACACTGAACCTCAATGACAACAAAGCAAAACTTCTTGTCGCCAAAGAGTATGTCAAATCTGTCTATAAAAATGACATCTCACGTGTCGATGGAGTCAAGAGAAACCCCAAATTAGCCCTCCTGATTCTGAAATCATACGCAAGGAACATCTCTACTTTGGCAAAAACAACCTCTATTTTAGGAGATATTACTGCGGCTGATGATATCGATTGCACCCGCCCCACGCTTGAGAATTACATCGCAGCATTGGAAAAACTTTTTGTCATCCAAGATATTGATGCCTGGTGTCCGTCTATACGAAGCCGAACAACAGTCCAGAGCCGCCCCAAGCGGGCATTCTGCGATCCTTCTGTTTCGGTAGCTTCTCTCGGTCTTTCGCCCAAAGCACTTTCTACCCAACTCAAAACTTTTGGCTTTATTTTCGAGCAGATGTGCGCACGTGACCTTAGGGTTTACTCCGCTTCCCACAATGGAAATTTATCCTATTATCACGACCGGTATGGCTTGGAAGCAGACTTGGTTCTCCATCTTGACGACAGCCGCTATGCTCTCATTGAATGCAAGCTGGGCAGTCAAGAGATTGAAGAAGGGGCAAAGCATCTTTTAGAAATAAAACGATTGATACAAGAAGCCAACAAGACAGAGAAACAAGTCCCACTGCGTGAACCCGATTTGCTTATAGTTCTAACAGGAGGAGCTATGGCTTACACCCGCTCAGACGGTGTTAAGGTAATACCACTTGCCTGTCTGAAAGATTAAAGACAAAGCAAGAGAAAGCCGAAAAAGAAGAGCTGGAATTACTCGTCAAAGTTTGACGAGAAAAAACTCACCGTTTTAGCACTCCTAACTCCGCGAGTTAGAAAAATTACTCC
>CAVEJA010000129.1:2262-12071 GCA_963615745.1 Duodenibacillus sp. | reverse complement strand
CCGCAAGTCAGGAGGCAAAAACCGCAGAGTTACGAGTGCGAAACAGGGCTTTTGGGAAGTGTAAAACCACGCCTCAAAAAACCGAACTTCGTACCCAAGCCCCCCAAAAGGAGTAGAAAACAAGTGTCGGAAACCGCCTGACGGCAGTTTCCGACACCGATATGTTTAAGTCTTAAAGACCTTTCTTCCCTCTTTAGAGGTTAGGATTGATCTTATTCCACTCGGAGATAGGAGGAACGATGTTCAAAGTTACCAACTCGTCACGCATCTTGCAGAGGTGCTCGTAGCTGGCATCCAGTTTCGCCATTTCCTCGGGAGTACCCACCGGCATCTTATAAGTACAGCCGTTCTTGTCCAGAGTGGTATCCATTGCCATCATAATGTGGTTGTATTTGTCGGTCTGTACGTATGTACCAGCCGGCCAGCGGAAAGACTCGCCGCCCATTACGGAGCGAACCATCTCCACGGAGCAATACGCAGGGCTCTGCCATGAAGAGCGGCCACGAAGCTCGATAATCTTGGCACCGCCTTTAGTCACATCCACCTTGAGCTGTTCCCACTCCTCATTCGTGCAAGCGGGAGTACCAATCAGGTCATGCAATGGTTTGCCGGCAACCTTTACCGCACTGCCAAACACAGCCATCTGCTCGCCGTGACCACCGTAAGTGGCACAGCCAGTCACCTCATACTGCTTCACACCGAATTTCTTTGCCAGCGCACTCTGCAAACGGGTAGAGTCAAGAGCCGCCAGAGTAGTCACCTGAGAAGGTTTCAAACCAGAATACAGCAGCGTTACAAGTCCTGTCAGGTCAGCCGGGTTAAAGATAACCACCACATGCTTTACATCGGGGCAGTAAGACTTGATGTTCTTTCCCAAATCCTCCGCAATCTTGCAGTTGCCTGCCAACAAATCCTCACGGGTCATGCCAGCCTTACGGGGCGCACCGCCGGATGAGATAATATATTTTGCATCCTTGAATGCCTCGGCAACATTGGTCGTCGCAGTCAGGTTCACACCGTCATAACCGCAGTGGAACATTTCTTCCATCACGCCTTCCATGCCCGGAGCGTAAACATCATACAGGCACACATTGGGAGTCAGCCTCATTGTCAGAGCCAATTGCACCATGGTAGAGCCAATCGCACCACCTGCGCCTACAATCACAAGTTTGTCATTTGTCAAAAAATCCATAACTATTTGTTTTATAAAGGTTGTTTGAATATTCGTTTTCTCCAACTGCAAAAATAGCACATATTTCCCTTATTGTGCCAACGAGACCCTGTTTTTTATTGATTTTTAAACAAACTCACGGAAACAACGAAAACGAAATGCGGTCACGCCAACAGACATAAAGGGCTGCCCAAAAAGAACCGTCCGGAAACAATCAGCCGTTCAAACGACCGATTGGGGATAAAAATCCGTAATTTTGCATCCGTTATGGCAGTTTATCATGACTATGTTTTAGAAAACGGCTTGAAAATCATCCACGAGCCTTCCCCCACAGACATCGTTTACTGCGGCATCTTCGTGAATGCCGGGACAAGGGACGAGGAGAAGCAGGACAGCGGACTGGCTCATTTCTGCGAGCACATGTCCTTCAAAGGGACAAAAAAGCACCAAGCCACCTACATACGCAATTGTCTGGAAAGCGTCGGCGGGGATTTGAACGCCTATACCAACAAGGAAGAGACCGTTTATTACGCCTGCATACAGAAAGAACACTTTGACAGGGCTGTCAAACTGCTCTTCGACATCGTTTTCAACTCCACCTATCCCCAAAAGGAAATAGAGAAAGAGACCGAGGTCATCATTGACGAGATAGACTGCTACAACGACTCCCCCGCGGAATTAATCTACGACGAGTTCGAGGAAATGATTTTCCGCAACCACGGACTGGGGAGAAATATCCTGGGAAAAGCGGAGACACTGCGCTCCTATCACACCGACGATGCCCTCCGTTTCACGGAAAAATACTACACACCGTCCAATTCCACCTTTTTCATCTATGGCAATATCTCGTTCGAACACGCCATACAGATGGCACGCAGGCTGAGCGGCAACACTCCCGTAATCGAGAAACCGACAGGCGTAACACTTCTTCCCCCATACGTTGCCGAGCAACGCACATGCCAGCACCACACCCATCAGGCGCACGTGCTGATAGGAAACAGGGCTTACAGCAACACAGACAAGCGGAAATACGCCCTGAGCCTGCTCAACAACATTCTGGGCGGACCGGGCATGAACTCCCTTCTGAACATCGCTCTCCGGGAAAGACACGGACTGGTCTACACCACGGAAAGCAATGTCTACTACTATTCCGACACAGGAGTATGGTCTGTCTACTATGGTTGCGACGAAAAGGATGTGGGGAAATGCCGGAAAATCATCTCCGGCATACTGAGCAAGCTCCGGGAAGCCCCGATAAGCCAGACACGGCTCGCCCAGGCAAAAAGACAGATGATAGGGCAGATGTACATCGCCGAGGACAATTTCGAGAGCCACGCCCTCGCTTTGGGAAAGACCTACGCCCGATTCCGTCACTTCAAAAGAACGGACGAGGTATGCCGGCTTATCAACGAAATCTCCGCTGAGGAGCTGCACCAAGTCGCACAAGACATCTTTCAGGAAGACAAACTGTCCTCGCTCATATACCTATAAGGAACTTGCACTGCAAGAAATCCCTTGAAACCATATACCTCCACAAACTTTCTTATCATCCAACAGCGTATGGCAAATATGAAATCCTTAGCGAAAGACACCGCAATCTACGGAATGAGCAGTATTGTAGGGCGTTTCCTCAATTATCTGCTTGTGCCTCTGTACACCGCGAAACTGTCCGCGGAATCCGGCGGATACGGAATCATCACCAACTTGTACGCATATACCGCCCTGCTCATGGTCATTCTGACATTCGGCATGGAGACTTCCTTCTTCCGCTTTGCCAACAAGGAAAAGGAAAAACCTATGGAGGTGTACTCCACCACACTCATTCTGGTAGGGAGCGTGGGGCTGATTTACCTTTGTCTCCTTGGGGTTTTCTACCATCCTTTAGCCCATCTTCTGGGATATTCCGAGCATCCGGAATATATGCTGATGATATTTTCCTGCGTAGCGTTTGACGCATTCCAGTGCGTTCCTTTCGCCTATCTGCGCTATCAGAAACGCCCCATAAAATTCGCCACGTTGAAAATGCTCTTTATCATCGTGAACATCGCACTGAACATCGTGTTCTTTCTCATCCTGCCATCCATGAACCTCATACGGATAGATGTGGGCTACGCCTTTGCCATCAACCTGTTCTGCTCCTTCTTCCTCACGTTCTTCTTCTACAAGGAACTGACAGGATTCCGCTATGTGTTCGACAAGGCACTTGCCAAAAGAATGCTCGGCTACGCCTGGCCGATTCTTTTGCTGGGAATAGCGGGGATATTGAACCAGACAGCAGACAAAATCATCTATCCGCTCATCAAGCCCACGCACCAGGGACACGTGGAACTGGGGGTTTACGGGGCTTGCGTGAAAATCGCCATGATCATGGCGATGATAACCCAGGCTTTCCGTTACGCCTACGAACCCTTCGTTTTCGGCAAGTCCAAAGACAAGGACAACAAGGTTCTCTACGCCGCTGCCATGAAGTATTTTATTATTTTTACGCTATTGGCGTTTCTCATGGTGTGCGGATATATCGACATTTTGAAACACATCATCGGAAAAGACTATTGGGCAGGACTGAAGGTTGTGCCTGTCGTCATGGCTGCGGAAATCATGATGGGCATATATTTCAACCTCTCGTTCTGGTACAAACTGATTGACAAGACCATCTGGGGAGCATGGTTCTCGGGTATAGGATGCGTGGTTCTGGTTCTTGTCAATATCCTGTTCATCCCCCGTTACGGCTATATGGCGTGCGCATGGGGAGGAGTGGCGGGATATGGAACAGCCATGCTGTTGTCCTACTTCGTCGGACAACGCAAGTTCCCCATCTCGTACCCCTTGAAAAGCATCTTCGGCTACATTGCCATAGCCGGGCTTTTCACCGCCATTATGTACGCCACCCCAAAAGAGTGGTCCTCTATTCTGCGTCTGGGTATCAACACAGGGCTGATTGTCCTGTTCATCGGGCACATCATCTATCACGATATGCCTTTGGCATCTCTCCCTGTCGTGGGAAAGTATTTCAGAAAATAACATTCCGCCATAAACAACAAATGCCTGGGTCACTCCAGGCATTTGTTCAAAACCAACAAGCTCTCCGGCCCCATATTAAAAAGCAAATCCACGATACTCAAATCTGGGAGAAATCCGTTTCTTCCAGCGAACACCTGATAATACGGGACGGGGTGGAAACAGGCGTCCTCCCTCTTGTGCTTGGGAGAAAACAGCTGACGGCAATCCTCCATACCGGGGTCTTCCACATAGCATTCCGTATATTCCACCTCGTTTTCTATCCCTATCAACCGGCATATCGTTTCCCGCAAGCTCTCGTTGAAATCCAAAAGGAAGTGACTTCTTTCTTCATAAAGAGGAGCTATGTCGTCGGCATAATACTCAAAAAAAGGCGTATTCTCATAGGCGGAAAGCAGGGCCTGCCAATGCACCCTGCGCCAATTGCCATGCCCGCTTATCCGTATATCCTTTACAGGTGCGCCCGGAGCCGTCTTCTCTATGGGTACACTTAATGGCAGAGAACCGCTCTCGGATGCTATCACGCAGCGGTTCCGATATGTTTGCTTGATATAATGCTCCCATTGCTCCATCCGAACCTTCCTGTAACGCCTCAGACGGCAGTAATAGCTTACAGGAGCCAGATACGCTGTGGAGAGCAACACCGGGGTCTCGCTACATATATATATGCCTTCTGGAGTTTGCGGCATACTCTCCCCCTTATTTATTCTCCGTATAATGGCGATATATCCTTCCTGCCAGCACAGGGTCGTTCGTCGAAATGAAATCTACGTTCCTATTACTCTCTTCTACCATTGAGGACTCCGCATCCACTGTCCAGACATTCACGAACATACCCAGAGCATGAGCCTGGGGAATATAGCTGTCGACCACCTTGGCAGGCTTATAGTCCAAAACCTTTATACCCAAGTCAAACAACTGCTGAGGGGTTTTGTCCCCATTCAGGTATCCCACTACGGCAGATGGGTCTTTGGCAACAATCTCCTGGCAAGCGTCAATACTGAAAGCGATGTATTCCACACGGCTCTGCAGTCCCATTCTTTGAACCAACGCCACCACGGAATCCGCCGCAGCACATGTCCTTGCCACCGTACTGTGACTTTTTATCTCTATAATCAGTTTGGTATCCGCCTCGCTTTTCGCCAGCATATCCAGGAAATCCTTCAGCTCGGGTATCGTCTCTCCGTTGCCCAGCTGCAAGTCCTTCACCTCATCATACGTGGAAGTCTGGATGGTAACGCCATTCAAAGTTGCATCATGGTTCACCACGATATGTCCGTCTGTTGTAAGCCACACATCCGTTTCCGAACCATAGCAATTCAGATCCAACGCATTCTGCAAAGATTTGCGGGAGTTCTGCGCAGCCCCGCTGACATTCCAATGCCCTCTGTGAGCAATGACTTTCCCTCCGTTCGGCAACTCATCCACCACTTGTATGACATTCTCTCCCAAGAACTGGGTACTCTTGTCACGCATCAGTGTCATTTTGTATGTGCCGGAGACGGTATTCTCAGGCAATGTAATCTTGACACCGTCTTCCGCATCCAATACACACTCCGCCACAAATGTGTTTTCCGCATCCGCTTTGTCCGTGAAGACGATTTTATCTCCCGCTGCAAAGCCATTACCATAAATATAATAGCCCTTGCCAGCCTTGGCTTTCAGGTTGGAGAAATATTGCAGATTCTTCACCATAGTCGTCTCTTCCTTTCCCCGAAGATCAGACACCCTTTTCCACAGAGCGGCTACCTGCTCCTGCGTCAGAGGGGCATCGTAGATACGGGCAACGGCGACATCACCCGTCCATGCCGTATTGGCAACACTCTCCTTACTGGGGTCAGCCCCTATGCTGAAATAGTAGCAGGCAGCCTTGGCGTGCTTGAAATCGCCTTGCGCATCAACGGTTTTCTTCAGCTCGCCATTCACATATATGTAAGCCTTGCCTATCTCCTTGTTCCACACACCCACGACATGGTAATACACCTCGTTCTCCGGGACAACACCGCTGTTCGCCCACTTCCATGCACCGCCCACGCGGGGGAGAAACGTTATCTCGTTGCCCCTGCCACTGGCCGTATCCTTCTCGGAGATCATGAATCCCGTACCGCCACTCTGGTGACTGGAGAACCATTTCGCCTCCTTGTCTTCAAGCGTCTCGCCGTAGCTGGCACGGACTATGGTCTCCATGGAGTGTCCGTCCGCCAAGGCGTTCATGAAAGCCGTGTTGCCGGCATAACTGATCTTGTAATAGTCTGTCGCCGTTCCACTCCAAGGATTCTTGAACTTGGATACATAACGCCCATACTGGGAACTCATATACACCACAGGAGAACCCACCGTCTCTATCTTGTTCCTCATAGGGGACACATCCTCAGCTGAGCCGTCGGAATTGAACTTCACGTCCAGCAGATCCGCCTGGGGAACAGCTTCCAGAAAGCGTATGCTGTCCACATACGACTGGTCGGCAGCATACAATGCCGCCTTATCCGCACCGTAAAGAACGACCTTTCCACCTGACACCGCCACACTGTCCACATTGTCTGCGGCAGTCTCGTACACGACAACGCCCTCATGGAAAACACATAAGTCGTCCGTAGCCGCGCTTGCCACGGAGACAGTGGAAAGAAGTGCCAGTCCTAAAAACATTGAAGTCCTCATGACCGTCATTTTTTATATATTTTCTGTGTGCAGACCTTGCCGTCCACCATACATTTCACCACATAGACACCTGAAGCGTATCCGGCAAGAGATACCGTCACCGTCTGTTTTCCAGACTGGATCTGGAGCAGTTCCCTGCCACCCATATCATAAACGGACAGCGTCTCCGCATTGCTCACTTTCAAAGTCGCACCATCGAAAGCCACAGAGGCATCCGTCGCAACAGAGGAGATGCTCGTCACAGTCTTCTCCTTGAAGGAGAAGTTATCGAAATCGGACAGTTTCACAGGAACAACCGTCCCGTTTAGCTGCTCCACATTCATCACATCAGTAGCAAATGTGATTTTCTTGATACCCGTAACCGAAGTTACCTTTGTCGTACCATTGTAAACGAATATGTCTCTCGCATGAAACGGAATACTCAACAGCATGAACATGCCTGCTAAAACAATCTTTCTCATTTTTCGCTCCTTGATTTAGATTTCATTACTATTTCATTAACTATTCCCGAAGATTCATTTTTCTTATTTCCTTACTATCGCTCTGACCACAAAATAGGCGTGATAGAGGATCGTAGAAAGGCATCCGTAATGTCTGACCATGATACGGAAACGTTCCTTCAGGGATTTCCAATGGTTCTTCTCCGTCATTCCTCCTTCCTGATAGTCCGCCACAACCACATGGGCGTTCAATACAGTCATTCCTTTTCGAGCCGCCATTCTCAGCAAGCGGATACACCAATCGAAATCCGCGGAGAAACGATACTCCTCATTATTATAAGGACAGTCTCCTGTAAGCCTTGTTGATGCGAAGAATGCCTGATGGCATACCAACATACCTTTCCTAAAACTCTTCCAAGTTAATCTTTCGGGAGGACACAATCTTCTGTTTCGGACATATTCTCCCGAAGCATTCACAATATGTGTATCGCCATACACAACTGCCGGAACCGTATCTACCGACTCTACGACCTCCGCCACCCTACCCAATGTGTCCTTTTCATGCAGGGAATCTCCCGCATTCAGAAACAGCACGAAGTCGCCATCCGCCAGTTTCAAGGCTTTGTTCATCGCGTCATACAGCCCCCTGTCAGGTTCGGAAACGACATGAACAATATGCTCTCCTCCTCTTTCCTCGTTCTTCCGCTGATATTCCTCCAGGACAGAAAGGGTATTGTCTTTCGAGGCTCCGTCTACAATCAGATGCTCCACATAGAGATAGCTCTGCTCCAACACGCTCTGTAAAGTCCGTGGAAGCTCTTCGGCGGCATTATATGTACACGTGATGATTGTAAACCTTACCATTTCCCCTATATGATTTGCCTGTACAAATTTATATATTTTTCCGCAACAACCTCTTCGGAATACTTGTCAAATACCTCTTTCCGAAGTTCCGACGGTTGTATCCCGTTGTGCAAAGCCCACGATATTCCGTCCGCAAAATCCCGGACGGACTGGTTCTCTGCCAAATATCCGTTTTCCTTGTGTCTGATAATATCCATTTGACCGCTTCCGGTAAAAGTTACAGGAACGCAGCCGCAAGCCTGGGCTTCTATCACCGTCTGACCGAATGTCTCATAACGGGAAGGTATGACTGCCACATCGGCGGCAGAATATAGATAAGCAGCCTGTTCCTGACTTAAAAAGCCTAAATGAGTGTATTCTATCGGCATATCATTGAAAACGCCCGCATCCTTCACTCCCCCAAAAAGAGCCAGATGCAACTGTTCCCGCTTGTATTCGCCCCTGTCAAGAAGCAACTGTACCGACTTTTTCAACAATGCCAGCCCCTTTCGCGGGTCGTCCATCCTCACTGCTCCAAAGACAAGAATCTGTCTGTCCTCAGGTAAAGACAGAAATCTGCGCGCCTCCCGCCTTTCCCTCAAGGGAAACGAGGAGACAGGCAAGGCGTTTGGAATCACCATAACAGGCTGGGACTGCAACAAACAGCTTTCTTTCGCCATCCGGGCAAGCCAGGAACTTACCGCAACAAACTGAACAGAATGTCCTGTATATAATTTTCTTTTCCTCTCAAACACCTGGCAGGAGATGTCGTTCTCCCCAGGATTCAGAAGGTAAGGGCAATTTCCACATCCTGTCTTATAGAAAGAACACTCGTTGGTGTAATGGCATATTCCTGTAAACTCCCACATATCATGGAGCGTCCACACGACTGGCTTTCCGCTATTCAGAATTTTCCCGATACTCCGCAGGGACAAAAACCCCTGGTTTATCCAATGAAGATGGATTATATCCGCCTCCATAAATAATGGATGCCCCGTAATGTCCGTCCCGGACGAGGCGGTATCTACGGCAAAAAGGTTCTTCCTGCTATATCCATTCGCTCTGAATATACCCCAACGCTCCTTCAGGAATCTGTATTTCCTGAACAAAGGAAAAGAAGCCTCCGCGACATAAGTCTCATCCCCCTTTTTCTGATTCACCAACATACGGGTATTCACTCCCTTCTCCCGAAGAGCCTTCATCAGACGGGAAGCCGCTATTGCCGCCCCTCCGCCCTGATCAGTTGTATTGACAAACAATACCCGCATACTGTTTCCCCTTATTTCTTTGTCAGATACTGGCTAAAGAAAGACCATACTTCCTCTCCTGTATCTATATCGTGGTCGAACCAACTGTGCGGACCATTGATTACCTCGTACAACCACACCTGACAGCCCGTAGGCCCTCCGCTATATTTATGTTTGATAATCGTCCTTTTGTTTGCGGGAGTCATGCTCTTGACGGTGTCTGTCTGCAATTTCTCACATTTATTTTTGGCTATCCAGTAGCCTATTCCCAAAGGTGTGGACATATAAGCCCCCCAGCCGCCTTTGTTCTCCAAATCACCAGACCACTCCGAAGTATGGTCGGCTCTTCCGTGAATCTCGAAGACAGGCAGCGGACGAGGCGCATCCATGGTGCGGTATATCCATTCCATTGTCAGTCCGGACAGAGATGCC
>CAVEJA010000129.1:0-2231 GCA_963615745.1 Duodenibacillus sp. | reverse complement strand
CACAGCCTTGAAGACCTTTTGGTCGCTGTAAGCAAGCAAGTAGCACATCTCCCCACCGTTGGACATTCCTGTGAAAAAGGTATTCTCCTTACTAAGGCTGTACTTCTTCTGAACGAAACGCGCCATTTTGCACATCGTGGTCACATCATTCACCTTCCATCCTTGCTGGAAAGGATAACCTACATTCCATGACGGTTTATGCTTCCCTGGATCTTTCAATCCATGAGGAACGCATACGGCAAACTTATGTCTCCGGGCAGTCTCATTCATCCAGGTTTTCTGTTTCCCCGGATTCCCATATCCATGAGCGACAAAGACCACCGGGGCATCCTTTTCCAGGCCTTCTGGAAGTATCATCCAGAAATAACGCATATTCCCTTGGATTTTCAAAGAATCCAAGACAACCTTCTGGGCATGGGAAACCGCTGCCGCACAGACAGAAAACAGGAGTAAAAATACTGTCTTTCTTATTTTATTCATCTTTATTGGGGTTTATGAGTTTTTTACCGTATCTATCTCCCAGACAGGATCTATAATAATAGCCACAGGAATATACGAAAAACATAGCACGCATTATCCGTATGATACTGCGGGATTCCTCCGCATGGAACAACTGGCGGGAATGTTTCATGAAAAACACCACCCGCAGAAAAAATGCCGGCAAATCCTTTCTTAATTGCAGTTTGCTCATATATATGGCATCTTTCAGGGACTTGGTCTGGAAAGGCAGCTTCTCCAAGAAAGGAAGTACCGTAGTGAAACGCCGCCTCACCGCCTTTTGCAAGGTCCTGTGGTGGAACAGAGACAGCCTCACATAGTTTATCGCAGCACTGGAAAAGAGACGATTGTCCACAGGAACGGAGGCGGTAGCCGCATCCGAATGGCGACGGAAATGCACAAGCACCTTTTTGAGAAAGACGATGCTCTCCGCTGCCGCCGCCACATTCAACAATTGCCAGTCATAATACAAAGGCAGCGTCTCGCCTCCTGCGATATAAGCCAGCAGACTACGGTGGAACAACATGGAATGTCCCGGCAGCTCACAAATATAGGTGTTGCGGACAAGATGCGTATTGGGGACACGCATATCCGCCTTTATGGGAAATCCGTCATCGGAGAAAGGCAGGGAAAATGCGGAACACAGCAATTTATCCCCTATACCCTCTGCCTGACAACGCAATTTGTCCTTTTCCCAAATATCATCCTGGTCAGAGATGGCTATGTAATCCCCTGTCGCCCGTGCCATGGCGGAGAAAAAATTCCCGTTAATACCATGCAATCCCGACTCATTGTGGAAGACATGAATCACAGGATAACGTTCAGCATAGCTCTCAAGAATAGAAAGAGTCTCATCCGTGGAATTATCGTCCTGCACAACAATCTCATAAACGGGGTATGTCTGGGCGAGGATAGTGTCCAATTGCTCTCTCAGATAACGCGCACCATTGTAGGTGCACATTACCACAGAGATTTTCAGATGTTTGTTCTTTCCTTCTTCCAAAGCCATTCCCTATTTTTGGGGTTCAATGATAACGTTCAGACTATTCTGTTTCAAGACATATTTATTGGCAAACTCCTGGATTTTCTCCGAAGTAAGGCTCTCTATGGCCTCTTTCTCCCCGGTGTACTCATCCTTTTTGTCCATAATCCATATTTCCTCCAAGTTTTCCCAATAATTATTCTTGCGTTGGTTTGTCTCGTATGACTTTATCATCTGTTCCTTCACCTTCTTCAGCTTGTCCTCTGCCACGCCTTTCTGTGCGATTTCCTTGATTCCCTCGTCAATCAGAATAAGAGTAGTATCACATTTCTCAGGCTTTACAGGAGCCAGAATCTGGAAGAAATAGCTGTCTTTTCCCAACAAACGTCCGGCAGAACAGCTCGCACTGGTTGAATATGCGTAGCCGTACTTCTCACGGATAGTCTCTGTGGAATACATATCCAACACCTCACCAAAAGCGGAAGCCACAACATTGTTCTCAACAGAGGAAGGACAAGTCCCTTGTCTCACGTTGAAGATAAAGCATTGGGGCGTTTCCATCTTCTTGGAAAAGCGGCAGGTATTATTTCCCTGGGCATAAGATACCCCGGGATTATACTCTTTCTCCTGCTTTCCCTTTGCGGGAATACTTGCCAGATACTGGCGGGCAAAGAGTTTCAGGCTGTCCTCGTCCAACGAACCTGTAACAATAAAGGTGAAATCCGCAGGATTGGCAAACCGCTCTTTGTAC
>CAVEJA010000128.1:0-7345 GCA_963615745.1 Duodenibacillus sp. | reverse complement strand
GCGCATGGGACGCGCCTCCTTTATCCGTATTCCCTCAAAACGGGCTATCTTCCTCACGGGGTCGGACAGGCTGACCTTGGACGGACGATTCAGTATCAGGAATATGACAACAGGAAGACAAGCCAGAAAGAGAAGCCCCAGGAAGAGGGAGACAGCCCAAGTATAGCGTCGCCCCGTTTCCGAGCGCAACTTGTAAGCCCCATAGTCTTTGTTGCGACGCTCAAAAACCAGGTCGTTCCACTGTTTTGAAAACAAGTCCCTTTCTTTCATTCTTCTGTCAAGAACGACTTATAAAAGGATTCCGGCGTCAAAATAAACAGGAAAGATTTCCGTTATTTCATAAATCCGCCTCCCCTTTTCATTTACAAAATTAGCGCAGATATTGAAAAAACCGTAACTTTGAACTCTAATATTAGTTAATAATGAACAACTGGAAAGTGCTTTCTCTTGCCTTATGGGTTTTCTCAGCCGCATCCGCCATCGCTCAGGAAAGCTCTTCGGTGTTCAATTTCCTGAAAATACCCCTGTCTGCTCATGTGGCGGCACTCGGCGGGGAGAACGTTTCCCTGGCGCAGGACGACCCCACGCTCATCTTCGGAAACCCCGCCCAGGCATCCCAGGTCAATGACAACTCCATCAATCTGGACTATATCAGTTATCTGGCGGACACAAAAGTCCTTGGTGCGGCATACACCAAGGTGTACAGTGTCCGCCATACGTTTGGCATCACCGGGCAGCTCTTCAGTTACGGTTCCATGCCAGAGACCGACGAGGCGGGCAACGAAATAGGCACTTTCTCCGCCAAAGACATCGCCGTTTCCGCACTTTACAGCTACACCATGGGCGAACGGTGGTCGGGTGGAGCGACAATGAGATACATCTTTTCCCAATATGCGGACTACAGCAGCTCGGCTATCGGCTTTGACCTTGGGCTTCACTATCGGAACGAGGGCAAGGATTTTTCCTTCGGATTCGTACTGAAGAACATCGGGGCGCAGCTGTCCTCTTTCTATGAGGGGCAGACGGAGCATCTTCCTTTCGATATGCAGATAGGCATCACCAAGAGAATGGAGCACGCTCCGTTCCGTTTCTCCTGCACCCTGCGGGATCTGACCCGCTGGAGCAACCACTATTACTATAACCCCGAGGGGAAAAACGGGTTGGGCAGAAAGGTGTTCAACCATGTCGTTCTCGGCATTGACTTCCTCCCGTCCGATATGTTCTACATCTCCGCCGGCTACAACTGCAGAAGAGCCAGCGAGCTGAAAGCCGCCGGTTCCGCACATGGCGCGGGCTGGTCGTTCGGAGGGGGAATGACAGGAAAGAAAATCAAGTTGGGAATCGCCTATGCCAAATACCATGTCAGCACGGCTTCCTTCCTTATAAATGTATCTTACAGCATCTGAATCATGAAAAAAATCATCATAGCCATTGACGGGACTTCCTCCACGGGGAAGAGTTCCATAGCCAAAAGACTGGCTGCCGCCATCGGATACACCTATATTGACACCGGGGCCATGTATCGCGCGGTGACGCTCCTGGCTCTCCGCCACGACATATTCTCCCCGGACAACAGGATAGACGAGGAAAAGCTCAGAACCATTTTAAAGGATGCGACAATCCATTTCCAGTCCAACCCCAAGGACAACCACAGCGACACCTACCTGAACGGAGAGAATGTGGAGAAGGAAATCCGCAACATGGAGGTCTCCTCTCATGTCAGCCTCATCGCCGCCCTGCCCTTCGTCCGTCAGAAACTGGTCTCCCAACAGCAGGAAATGGGAAAAAAAGGCGGTGTGGTGATGGACGGCAGGGACATCGGCACAGTCGTTTTCCCCCATGCCGAGCTGAAAATCTTCATGACGGCATCGCCCGAGATACGCGCGCAAAGGCGTTTCAAGGAATTGCAGGAGAAGGGCATGCCCGCCTCCTACGAGGAGATTCTCCAGAACGTACAGGAGCGGGATTATATCGATTCCCACCGTTCCACCTCCCCTCTCCGCCAGGCGGACGACGCTTTCCTTTTGGACAACAGCCACCTCTCCTTTGACGAGGAGATGGAAATCCTGCTGAAAGAATACGAGAAACATTCCGCGGATTAGTCCCCATGCGCTACATTCCTGATAGAACCCCCACATCCACAGCACCCCTCCATGGACATACATATTGAAATAGACGACAACTCCGGATTCTGTTTCGGGGTCACCACCGCCATCAAGAAGGCGGAGGAGGAACTGCGCCAGCATACCGGCTTGTACTGTCTGGGAGACATTGTGCATAACGACAAGGAATGTGAGCGGCTGCACCAAATGGGACTGGAGGCCATCAACCACGAGACCTACGGAAAACTGCACCATGCCAAGGTGCTGCTACGCGCCCACGGAGAGCCTCCGCAGACATACGCCACCGCCCGGCAGAACGATATAGACATCATAGACGCCACCTGCCCGGTGGTTCTGCAATTGCAGAAAAGGATAAAAAAGGTATATGACACCTCCGGGGAGGGCTGCCAGATAGCCATCTTCGGGAAGCACGGCCATGCGGAAGTGCTGGGATTGGTAGGACAGACGCAGGGAAAGGCACTCGTCCTGGACACGCTGGAAGATGCCGGACAACTGGATTTCTCCCGGGACATCCGCCTGTTCTCCCAGACAACAAAGCCTCTGGAAGACTTCAAACGGATGGTCAGATACATCGAGGAGCATATTCAGCCTCCTGCCACCTTTCAATACTTCGACACCATCTGCCGCCAGGTGTCCCACCGCATGACACGGCTGCAGAAATTCGCCACCATCCACGATGCCATCCTTTTTGTAAGCGGGATGAAAAGTTCCAACGGGCGGGCTTTGTTCGAGGCGTGCAGGGCGGTCAATCCCAACGCGCATCTTGTGGAGGGACCGGAGGACATCGACTTCAGCTGGTTTCACAACGTATCCACACTGGGCATCTGCGGTGCCACCTCCACTCCGAAATGGCTCATGGAAGCCTGCAAGGAAGCCATTCTCCAAGCCGGGAACGAGCCGGAATCCCCTGCAAAGCCATGAGAATAGCCATCATCGGGGCGGGAGCGGCAGGATGTTTCTGCGCCATATCGCTCAAACGGGAACATCCCTCCTATGAGGTGGATGTCTTTGAAAGCAGTGAGAAACCCCTGAAAAAGGTGGCTCTGACAGGCGGAGGGCGGTGCAACCTGACCAACACGTTCCAAAACCTGTCCCATCCGGGACAAGCCTATCCCAGAGGAGAGAAACTCATGAAGCGCATCCTGCGGGCTTTCAGCCCCCGGGACACGATGGAATGGTTTGAAAAGGAGGGAATAGAACTCATCACGGAAGCCGACCAGCGTGTGTTTCCACGCTCGCAGAACGCTATGGAGGTGGTCGATACCCTGCAGAACGCCATGCGGAAAGAGCATGTACGGCTGCACCCGTCCCACCGGCTGGAGCAGATCATCCCCCGGTCCGGGCAATACGGACTGCTGTTCGGCAACGGGAGAAAGTCCGTAGCGGACAAGGTCATCATCACCTGCGGAGGGCTGTCCCGTTGGAAAGAGGGGGAGAAACTGTTTTCGCTGGACATAGACATTGTCAAACCCGTTCCGTCCCTCTTCTCCTTCCGCATAGAGGACGGCAGACTGAGAGAACTGGCGGGGACAACCATCGCCCGATGCACCGCAGGCATCACCGGCAGCAAGTTCCGCAGCGAGGGAAACATCCTCATCACCCATCGGGGAATGAGCGGTCCCGCCATTCTGAAACTTTCCTCCTATGCCGCACGCCTGATGGCGGAATCCTCCCGGCAGGAGAACATCGGCATCAACTGGATGGGAACGAGCGGCGAGGAGGAGGTGCGGCAATGGATAAGCCATACCATCTCGCAGTCTCCGCACAAACACACGGGCTCAATCACCCCGGAGAGACTGACCTCCCGGTTCTGGAAATACCTGTTGGAGAGGAGCGGCATTTCCTCCGAGATACCGTACAACGCCCTCAACCAAAAGCAGACGAACCGCCTGGCCGCCCTCCTCACCCACGATGTCTATCCCATCAGCGGGAGAGACAGGAACAAAGAGGAATTTGTCACCTGCGGCGGAGTGTCCCTCTCCGAGGTGTCTCCCCTGTCTTTGGAGAGCAAGACCTACCCCGGTGTGTTCCTTGCAGGGGAAATACTGGACATCGACGCCATTACAGGAGGTTTCAATCTGCAGGCGGCATGGAGTACGGCGCACGTTGTGGCACGGCATATCGAAGAACTTCCCTGACCCTCTCCGTCATCCATAAAGACAACTCCGCGTTTCAGCACTCGTAACTCACGGAGTTACGAGTGTTAAACAGGGCTTTTCCGGGGCGTAAAACGCGGAGTTAGGATTGCCAAACCGCATAAACACGACCGCTATCTCCCCGAAATGTTAATTCGGGAAGAAAGGATTGTTAAAAACCGCCCCACACATAGGCAGGGAAGCCCCTGCCTTTCCCAAGCCCCACGCCCGCATTTCCCAACAAAAAAAGAGGCCCCGCCAAAGGCGGGACCTCCCTATATATATTGGAAAGATCTTACCAAATATCCTCTGATCTGTTAGGATTATCCCATACGGTCTTCGGCACAAGCTCGAAGGCATCGCCGAACAGATAAGCCGAAGGGTCGGTCAGAAGCGTCTTGAAGCGGAAATAGTATGTCTTGTCCGGCTCCATGTAACCACGGTAAACGATCAGTCGCAATGACTCGGGACGGTAACGCAACGAATGGGTTTCCAGGTGAGTCTGGTTGAAGAAGTTTCTGCAATAGGTCTTGCACCCTTTCATGTACATGTGGTTGCGCATCTGCTGGTCGTTCTCTATCGCCAGGACAGAGTCTCCGTCCGTCTGGGTAACACTACCGTACACCACATTGGAACCGATACGGGAGTCACTTCCTGCCAAGCGGAAGTCGAAAGGAAGACCCGTCGCTATCAGATTGTCCGGATTGGTACCGAAATAGCCCTGTGCCAAACCACGTTCTGCAATATTGGAAACGAAATAACGCACCTCCCAGGTACCGGCAAAGGGAACCGGCATCAGCTTGAATGTCACATCAAAATTGTTGGAGAAAGCGAACTGGTCACTCTCTATTCCGCACCAGCCAGAATTACCGGCATTAATCGGGGTACGGTAATCCGTATCGCAATCCGTGTTCAACAGATTCTTGCAATAAGGATAGGGCTTGTAAGGAATGTAATAGTGATTCGACTTGATGATACCTGTGCGAAGGTTATTGCTCATCATCTCGTCAAAATACTGCGCCATGTCATATCGTATACGCTCGTTGAGAACCGCGTCACGGGTGAAATCGGTGTACAGCATCACCTTGTCGATAGGATAATAGTAGCCGTTCAAGGCATTGTTCGTATACTTTCCGTTGTTCGGAGAGATGGTGATACCGGGATCTACTACGGATGTCTCCTTCATATCTCCGTCAAACGCATTGTTATGATAGCTCATACGGTTGATGTGGTATACCGCATCCGTGGTCTGCGTTATCTTGAACAAGCGGTTGGGCTTGCCCATGGCATGGAAATATGTCCACAAATCCATCGGAAGGACATTGGGCAGAGCCGTGTTATAGCCCAGCTCGTCGCCGTGGCGCACCAGCAGATTGTACTCCTCCTTGAAAGGAACAAGATGATAGGACACGAACTGGTTCACCGCATTGCTCTGGCTGGTCCAGTCGGAAGCCGTAGCGGAAGGATATGCCTGCTTGCATTTCTCCTCTATCGCCTGGATTATCTCGTTCTCATTGGTGATGACGCCACGCTCCATGATCGGCTCGGGAATTCCCCACTCCGCATTGAACACGCTGTCGGTCTCCACAAACGCCATATAACCGTAATATCTGTGAGGCGGAGTCGTGTAGAAGTAGTACGCAGCGTTCTTTTTCTGGGCTTCCGGCGTGTTCTCATAAACCTCATCACGGTAATTGGTCAGCGTATCAGCCCATCCGGTTCTGTTCAAAAGCAGAGAGAATATACGGAGATTCGCCGTGGCCTCTATCAAAGCGGAGAGAGTGG
Source organism: Duodenibacillus sp. (assembly GCA_963615745.1). Classification (GTDB taxonomy): domain Bacteria; phylum Bacteroidota; class Bacteroidia; order Bacteroidales; family Bacteroidaceae; genus UBA6382. The sequence continues at coordinate 1,302 of CAVEJA010000128.1, read as the reverse complement.
CTGTGGAAGGACAGATTACCTCATCCACAATGTCCATATAACCGTTGGACAACTTGATGTCGGAGGTGGTAATATGGGAGCTTCCATTTAAAACAACAGTGAACTTACCTCCCTCAAGGGTATCAAAGGACACCATAATATGGCGGTCGTTCAACGTAGACTGGGTGATGGCACCTTCCTCCAGGGAAGAGGTGAGCAGCGCGTCAATGTTTCCGTGGTCGATAATACAGTTCTGGGCGATCACATCAGCCACCTCCTGGGACATGGTGTCGATATTCCACACCGTAGAGCCGTAAATAGAGTCCAGATACACGCGCATGGCATCATCCGTAGGGGCAAAAACCGTATAGTTACCGCGGGCAGACAACAACGCCTTGATGTAACTACGGGAGTTTTTCGACACTTTGGATTTCTCCAAAACCTTGTTGAACATGGTAAGTGAGCTGTCCTGACTTACATAGTCAGAGATCGTCTTGTCCGTAAAGGTGTAGATGTCACTCGTATCCACGGTGTCCTTGCAAGACAAATGGAAGAGAGAGAGAATCGCCAGCCCAAACGGCAAGACCTTCATCCAATTGAGTTTCATTGTTTTTCTTTTCATATTTTGTTATTCTATCATTTTATTCATGCCATATTCCCTGTTTCCTTTTTTGAAAAGAGTACTTTACACAGGATATATCACGGTGTAAAATTACAATATCTTTTTTCTCCTCCCAATTTTTTTTCCAAAAAAGTCACCTAAATCACGAATTGTCCTCGTTTTTTTGATTTTTTAGAGGTCTTTTCCCGCGTTTTCCAATTCCAAATCCATACTTTTGCCCCAATCTAACATTCCCCTCCCGCCAAGGGAAAGGGAGCAAAACCGATTCGATTATGAAACATCTGATGTCACTACTCATTGTTGCGATGACCGCAATCACATTCACAGGATGTGTGAGCAAGAAAGCGTTTCAAGCTTTACAAAGCGAGAACAACACGCTGAAAAAGGAAAACACCTCCCTGAAAGAGGAGAATACGAACACCTTGCTGAAGCTGACACAAAGCTCAACCGAGGCAAAGAACCTGCAGGATATGCTGGATGCGGAAAGGAAAAGGAACGCCGAGCTGAAGAAAGCCTATGCCGACCTGCAAGGCTCTCTGGACAAGAGCCTGCAGCAGAACTCGCAGGGGAACATCAACATCTCCAAACTGGTGGACGAAATCAACGCTTCCAACAAATTCATCAAGCAGCTGGTGGAAGCCAAGGACAAGAGCGACTCTTTAAATATGGTATTAACCAATAATCTGACCCGCTCCCTGACC
>CAVEJA010000127.1:0-5623 GCA_963615745.1 Duodenibacillus sp. | reverse complement strand
TACGGACAGTTTGCCTCAGAATTTGCCCACGGGGACAGTCTTGCGGATTCCTCTCCGTCGGGTTGTGTTGGGAAGTTCTGTACACAGTGCGTTGTGCAGGGATTTGCATGTGGAGAAGCAGGTGTGCGGTCTCTGTGATGTGAGATACATCATGTCCGGCTATTGGAAGGAGGCTCTGCGGAGCGGCAGGGTGGAAGACATGGGTTTCGCTATGAATATCAATGGAGAGAAAATTCTGGCTTCGTCATGTGACGCTGTCTTTCTTTCCCCTTATGAAAATGGCACGTATGGAGCGGTGGAGAAAACGGGCGTTCCCATTGTGGAGTGTGCGGATTATATGGAAGTGTCTCCGCTCGCCCGTGCGGAATGGATGCGCTTTTACGGCATTCTCTTTGGAAAGGCTGCTGAAGCCGATTCCTTGTTTTTCTCTGTTCGTGACAATTATTTGAGGATAAAGGCAGGGAATATGGCTGCCTCCTCAAAGCCGGAAGTGTTTATGGATATGCCCTATTCCGCTGTATGGTATCAGCCTGGAGGGGGGAGTACTATCGGAAGACTTATTCAGGATGCCGGGGGAAGGAATGCTTTTGCGCGATATAGGCAAAGCGGTTCTGTCCCGTTGTCTTTTGAGAAAGTCCTTGGCACAGCCCGTAATGCCGGGGTGTGGCTGATACGTTACAGTCATCCGCAGGAGCTGACTTACGCTTCTTTGAGAGAGGAGAATGAGGGTTTCTCTCATTTTAAGGCGTGGAAGGACAGGCGTGTGTGGGGATGCAATCTGCAAAAGAAGGCTTTTTATGAGGAAACGCCTTTTCGCCCGGATGTGTTGTTGGAGGAATTGTCCCGCATATTCCATTCCGATGGGAAGGAAACTGTTGCGACGAAGTATTTTAGTCCGCTGCTATGAAGAAAACGGTACTGTTTGCTTTTCTCGCAATGGGGGTATTGATGCTCTTTGTCGCCAATGTGGTTTGGGGCGCGATACATATTCCCTGTATGGAAATCTGGAATGTCGTTACAGGAAAAGGCGTGGACGAGTTCGATTCCTATGTCATTTTGGGTTTCCGTCTGTCGCAGGCTTTTGTGGCTTTGTGGGCGGGAGCCGCTCTGGCGGTGGGCGGGCTTCTCTTGCAGACGCTTTTTTCTAATCCTCTGGCTGATGCGTCGGTGTTGGGAATCCATTCGGGGGCTTCTGTGGGAGCGTCTTTGGTGGTGCTGCTCTGGGGTGGTGGTATGGCTTCCTTGCCGTTTTCGGGGAATCTGCTCCTTGTCCTGATGGCATTTGTCGGGGCAATGGGAGTGATATTCTGCCTGGTGGTGTTTTTTTCCGTGGTCCGCAGCAATTCGTTATTGCTGATAGTGGGTTTGATGTTGGGCTATGTCCTTTCTTCCGTTATATCTCTGTTGTGTTATCTTTCCTCTGCTTCTGGCTTGCAGGCGTTCTTTGCGTGGGGGATGGGGTCTTTCAGCAATGTGACAGATTCCCAATTGCCATTGTTCTCTATTGCGGTTGTTGTGGGGCTGTTGTTGTCTTTTCTGTTGATAAAACCCTTGAATGCGTTGCTGGTGGGGGAGAATTATGCGAGGAATTTAGGTGTTTCCATACGGAGAACCCGGCTGTGCATACTTTGTATTGTAGGGTGGTTTTCCGCAGTAGTGACCGCTTTTTGTGGTCCGATTGCCTTTATAGGATTGGCTGTGCCTCATTTTGCCCGTATGTTGTTTCGCACGACAAACCATGTGGTTTTGCTTCCGGCTGCCTTGTTGCTGGGAGCTGGTTTGTCGTTGGTGTGTAATCTGCTGTGCTCTGTGCTTTGTGATATGCAGCTTCCGTTGAATGTCGTCACTCCTTTCTTCGGTGTTCCGGTGGTATTATATATATTGGTGTCTTACAGAAAAACGAATCAATAACATTTAAATATAGTAGTATGACGAAAAGAAAGATTCTGTTGTGTGCATTATTGCTTACAAGTGTTATGGTCTATTCCAGAACTTCCTACAAGCTGGCAGGAGTTTCCTTGGAGAAGTATTCCATTGTCTATTCTGCCGAGGCGGAGGATGAGGAAGGCAAGACATTGGCATCAGACCTTCAAAAGAAGATACAGACGCTTGTGGGAAAGGAACTGCCTGTCTTTTCTTCCGACAAGGTGGTAAAGGGAGCGAAGATTGTTCTCACCCATTCCGCAGGGATGAAGACCTTCGATTACTCTGTAAAGACATCCAAAGGAAAGATTGTGGTGGATGGCGGTGGCTGTTGGGCTATGCAGAAAGCTGCCGACAAGGTTCTGGAACAGATGAGGGGGAAAGGTGTTTCCGCAGGATATAGTCTGAAGGGGAGCGTCGATGGAGAGTTCCTTTTTCCTCGTCGGGAAGATGTGAGTCTCCGCATACTGGATGATAATATATGGGATTATTCCCATGATGTCATTCCCGAAGTCTGGAAAAAAGCCGGATTGGACTGCCGGGATCAAGCCCGCGCTCCCGAATTTGCCCAGTTGGTGCGTGCCTATATGCCGGATGTGGTGACTTTTCAGGAGTACAGCAGTCACATGCATAAGGCTTTGTATGGCAAACTCCAGAAGTATGGCTATGTGATAGCCTATGAGCCTGGGGACGGCACTTGGAACTGTACGCCTGTATTCTACAATAAGGAATCCACAGAGCTGGTTGAGGTGAGGTATAACCTCTTTACCCCGGTCCTATGGAGCAATAAAAACTCCAAGTCCTACACAGCTGTGGTCTTGAAACAGAAGTCTACGGGAAAGATATATGCCGTATTGAACGCCCATCTTTGGTGGAAGAGCGACAAGGCCCAGCCGGGCAGCACCTACGCCCGGGCTTCCCAAGTGCGCCTGATGATGGCGGAGGCGGAGATTATTAAGCAGAAATACGATTGCCCCGTCTTCGTTACGGGAGATATGAACTGCGAGGAGGAATCAATACCGATGCAGCAATTCATCCAGAAAGGCTATGTTCCCTGTTACAAGGCGGCTACGGTGTATGGCAATCGGGATAACGGACACCATGTTTGCGGTCCTACGGATGTGGGAATCCGCAAATCCTACCGCAAAGGGCCGCAGCGGGAAGTGGGTGCGATAGACCATTGTTTCATATACAATGCGAAAAAGGCGACGGAAGTAAAGGTGTTCGACTGCATACAAGCGTACTTTACAGTGAAACTGACCGACCATTATCCCAATCTGATAGATGTGAGGTTATAACTCTATTTGACGATTTTGTATACGAGGAAGGGATGGGTAAATGTTTGCCTGTCCCTTTCTTACTGGTTTGTTTGCCGGGATTTGTCTGCAATGTCTTTTCTTCCCAGGGAATGGGTTTGCAGATATTCCATAAACCCTTTCTTGTAGTTGTCTCCCACGGTAATGCTGTTTCCTCCGTTCATGATGATTCGCATTCGGTCTATTTCCCCCGCTTGCCGCATATTGACGATGTAGGAGCGATGCACTTGCAGGAAATATTCGGGCAGGCTCTCCATGATTTGCTTCATGGAAGTATGGACTATCAAAGGTCTCTGTTCCGATGTGTGTATTTGGATGTATTCGCTCATGCCCTGGATATATAGGATATCGTCTATCTTCAGGTTCACATACCGATAATCAACCTTGACATATAAAGTGTCGCTGTCCTGGTGGCTTGTTTTGCCTTGTACGGATTGTGTGTGCTGTTTCAGCAGTTTGTTTGCCGCACGCTGGAATGTGGCGAAGTCGAAAGGCTTCAGCAGATAGTCCACGGCGGAAAGGCGGTAACTCTCCACCGCATATTCCGCATAGGCGGTGGTGAAAACCACCATCGGCGGTTCCGTCATGGAGGCAATGAAATCCATGCCGTTCAGATCGGGCATGTTTATATCTATGAATATGGCATCCACAGATTGGTTCGCCATGACCTGCATAGCTTCAAATGGACTTTCGCATAACGCTGTGGCTTCGAGGAAAGGCGTTTTCCTGATGTACGCTTCCATCTTCTCCAAAGCCATGGGTTCGTCGTCAATAACAACGCATTTTATCGGGTTCATGCTCGTATGGGATAGTCAGGTTTACGGTATATAGGGTGTCTTCGTCTTTGATGTCCAGGGAGAAATCCCCGCCGTAGAGTAGCTCCAGCCGTCTGCGGAGGTTCGCAAGTCCGATGCCTCCAGGTTTTTTCCGGGCTCTGTCGTCATGGAACTTGTTGTTGCGGCAGCGGAATCGGATATGTCTGTCGTCTGTTTCCATGGATATGAAGAACTCGGAGAGGTTGCGATAGCTGATGCCGTGCTTGAAAGCGTTCTCTATAATGACGATGAAGAGCAGCGGGGGCAGTATGATGCCGTTTGTTGATTGCCCCGGCAATTGCAGATCAATGCGTATTTTCTTATTGGAATACCGCTTGCGCATCAAGGCTATGTAGGTGTTGATGAACGCTATCTCTGTGGCGAGCGAGGTGTAGGGTCTTGCTCCTTCGTAAAGCACATAGCGCATCAGCTGGGAGAGTTCCATAATCATCTCCTGTGCTTTGTCGGGACTGATGTCAATCATACCATGTATGTTGTTGAGCATATTCATGAAGAAATGCGGGTTGAGCTGGGCTTTAAGGTATTTCAGTTCCTGTTGCAGCTTGTTGTGTTCCAGCTCGGAGTTCCTCTCTCGCTCCTTCAGATACTTGCGGAATAGTACTACGGAAAGGTTGGAGCCTATCAGCAGCGAGGCTATGATGAAGTCAAGCATGACGGGACTCGGCCCTTTCTGGTTTCTATCGTCATCTTTTTCGGGGTCTCGTAGCGGTTTTTCTTGTCCGGGGGCAGCGTCTTCCTTCCCTGGAATATCCGAATGGGCGGGTTTTCCGTCCGCAAAATCTTCCGGGTGTCCTGCGGGATGCCTTTCCTGCGAGGCAGGCTTGTTCAGATGGTGTTCCGGGGGCAAACGCAGATGCGAGGAGGTGGTAAAAACAGCGAGCAGGCATATTACGGCAAGGAAATACGCCTTAAACTTCTTTTGCAGGAACAGTTTTCTTATAAGAATCAAGTCATGGACAAGGAACAGGACGAGATACATCAGCATGGATACGACGAAATGACCATCCCAGAGATGCTCCGAGGTGTCGTTGCTGACAAATGCGAGTATCAGGAACAGGACGGGAACCAGCAATACAGGCAGCCATAAAATCATGTATATCCCACGCCGGTATAGTTGCTTTGCTATTCTCATCTTTATCTTCTTGGTTGAACAAAGTTACTTTATTTGCCAGATACGGGGAAAAATAATCAGTGAAACACGGTGAATATTCAGCGAAAGGGAGGCGGGTTATGGTAACAAGGCAAGCCGTTTTACTGAAAAACAATGGCGGTTCGCTGATTTTATTTCTCCGAATACTTGTATTGTATATACCTTTGACACCGAAATCCATTCATCAAGTGTAATCAAAAAATAAATCAGTATGAGAAAGATTTCATTGACAATGGTTGTAATGGCATTTGCCATCACGATGGATGCCCAGCCTCCTTCCGGGGGAGGAGGTCAGCCGGGCGGCAGTTCATCCTCATCAACGCCCGATGGTGCGGCTTACACGCTTTCCGATGGTTCGGTGGTGACGAAGAGCAACGAGACATTATCCACCTCTACGG
>CAVEJA010000126.1:0-2314 GCA_963615745.1 Duodenibacillus sp. | reverse complement strand
GGCCCGTAGATGCGGTAGGCGGATAAATCGTTTTCCCAGGCGATGTCGTCAAGTCTCTGTCTGTACAATGCCCCGCATACTATTGTGTCTTTCGGGCTAGTCTCCTTGGATGTCGAGATGGTGTACTTCGCCTTTCTGAAAGGTTGTACGCATGCCTCGAAAAGAATCTTCCTGTCATGGGTTGTTTGGTGGGTGACGGGTGTCTTGGCGGCATTCTTTATAATGAAGCCGCTGTCAGCAGTGCATCCTAATGCCGACAGGACATCCTCCGCCGCCAGTTCGACAATCTCCTGCCTTTGCATTGCGGTAGGATTCTCCACGGTTATGGTGACGGATTTCTGGCAGAATGATGGCAGTATTGGAAAAAATAGTAAAGAAAGATAGGCTGTTGTCCTGTTCATATAGGTGCGTTTTGCGGATTGGACGGGCAAGTTACAAAAAGTTTTGTGAACATTTTGTAAAACCTTTTGCGGATTTTGATATATAAAAAGTTTATCTTTGCATGGTGACAGTTCTGAACAGACCAATTTTGTAGTATGAAAAAGATATTTGTTGCTTTATTCTGGATGGTGGCAATGGGTGCTTGCGGGCAGATTTTCACATCGGTTTCCGTGAGTAAACTCGCTGGGAACCAAACCGGGGATGTGCGGCTTGCCGGCATAAGTCCGCAAGGAGACTATGTGCTGACCACGACGGGTAGCAACAAGGGACTGACTAAAGTGTTTGTCTCTTCAGGAAAAAGCGAGCATTTGACGGATGCGGTAGGAGCGGGGATAGCTCCCGCAGTTTCTGCGGACGGGAAAAAGATTATATACCGGGATGTCCGATACACGGAAGACCGCCTCCGCCAGACTTCCTTGCGGATGATTGACGCAGAGAATTCCACGGGGAAAATCATACAGGAGCCGGCACGTGGCATAAAGTCCTACGGCTTTCACCAGAATACAGCCTTTGTCATGAAGGACAATGGGGAAACGACACAGGGCGGGACGAAGCTCCTTGCGACAGAAACCGGCGGGAAAGAACGTATATCCGTTTTTCTGGAGGATTTGCAGTTGAGGCTCGAGGTGGACGGAAAGAAGATTTCCCTTTCTCCCAACGGGACAGATGTGAATTATATTTGGCCGTCCCTTTCCCCCGATGGAACGAAAATATTGTATTATGTGAGTGAGCGGGGAGCGTATGTGTGTGATCTGGACGGAACGAATGTGCGTTTCATCGCTTATGACTGCCGTGCCCCTCAATGGTATGACGACCATGTCATAGTAGGTATGGACGATGACGATGATGGCGAGCGGTTGATTTCTTCCCGGATAGTAGCCTATACTCTGGATGGAAAATCCCAGGCACTGACTGACGGGGCTTCCTTGACGATGTTTCCGTTCTGTTCCGCAGAGAAAGGAATTGTGGCTTGTTCCACAGGGAATGGAGAGATTTATCTAATACACTTGACACGATAAACGGAGGAACAGAATGAAGAGGAGTATATTGTGTTGCGTCTTGCTGATGGGAATTGCGCTGTTTGTTTCTGCGCAACAGAAGAGAATCTATATCAATCCGGGGCATGGAAGCTGGGGACCGAATGACAGACCGATGGCAACCATCCCGTATCCTAATCTTTCTTCGGGAAGACCCGATACCTGCGGCTTCTACGAGTCGAATACAAATCTATGGAAATGTACGGAATTGGCGAAGCGGCTGCAGAAAGCCGGCTATACCATAAAGATGTCCCGCTATGCCAATGGGCCTTACCCTTATGTTTCCGGTGCGGCGGATGCGGAGAAATACAATAAGAAACTCAGTGTGATTTGTGCGGAAGTGGATGCCTGGGACAGCGACATGTTTATTTCCGTACATTCCAATGCCACCTCTGACGGGTCGATGGCGAACTATCCTCTGTTGTTGTATAGGGGATGGGATATGTCAAAGAGTGAGAACGAGCTTGTTCCCGGCAGTATTTCCATGGCGAAAGCGATATGGCCATACTTGGTGGAGGCTATGAAATCGGGAATGGAATACCAGTATGCCTATGCCAGTTCCATGAATATACGGGGAGATCTGGACTTTTATCACAGCAGTTCCTCCTATGGCTATCTGGGCGTGCTGAAACACAGTGTGCCGGGCTTCCTTTCGGAAGGCTATTTCCATACTTATCAGCCTGCCAGACACAGAGCTTTGAATCAGGATTGGTGTCGTCAGGAAGGTATCCGCTATTACAGAGGTATTGTCAGCTACTTTAAGACGGCTCAGGACGAGAAAGGGTATGTCATGGGCGTGGTGAAGGACAATACCAAGACCATGGATTCCTACAACT
>CAVEJA010000125.1:0-3976 GCA_963615745.1 Duodenibacillus sp. | reverse complement strand
GGCTTTTTCGAGGTGTAATTCCGTATAACAATTTTTCTAAACCGCGGAGTTACGAGAGCTATCTCCGCAAGATGTTAAATGGCGGACAAACAAATGTTAAAACCCGTACGATCTCGCATCAGAACTCCACGTAAGGCTCTAATTTCTCCAGCCTGCCCTCGAAATACGCCTCTGTGGACAACTGCCTCAGAGAAGTCAGGTTTCCATACTTCTCACGGTGCTGGAAAATAATGCGCGCGCCCTCGTAGCGTATGTACGGATGACGGCACAACGTGCGGAAACTCGCCGTGTTTATCCGTATTTTCCTGATTCCGGCAGGCTCTATATAGAACCATTTCCCCAGCGGAGCCAGCACGGAGTCAAGCTCCGCCAGCTGGTCTATCCGCGCGAAACCGCCCAGCTCCTCCCTGTACCGCACGATTTTCCGGGCATAGTAACTCCCTATCCGGGGTATCTTTTTCAGCAAAGTCGTGTCCGCATCATTCAGGCTCACCACAGCTCCCTCCCCCAGTTTCCGGGGATACGCGCTCTTTCTGACAAGATAAAGAGAGTCCCGCAGCATCTTCTCCCGGGCGTATCTTCGTCTGGCGGTTTCCCGTTCATCCTCCGGGAAACGGGCGAAAGGCAGCAGCCTCGCCACATCCTCCTCCGAGAAAGCGTTCACTCTGCGCAGATCCCTCTCCGAATAGAACCTCGCCCCCGCCTCACGGTAACGAAGGAAAACCCTCACCTGCCATTTCCTCAGCCCCATGTTCAGGAGTAGCACGGAGTCGCAGGTATTGGGGTCGAAAGGGCGGGGACAGAATACGGTCTTCCTTTTCCTGTCCGGTTTCTCCCTTTTCCCCTGAATCTCGTTTACAAATTCGTTTATCTCCCGCTCCTCCCCGGGCGGGATTCCCGCAGAGGCTTCCTCCCTGTCATACGGCGGACGGTAAAGACACAGCAGCGTTGCAACCAGCAACAGCAGGAATGCCAGTATGCAGACAGCCCTTCGTTCCTTTCGGGAGAAATAGAATACACTCCGCATTTGAGCCTTTACCTGATGCGATTCCCGGAGCGGCGAACCCGTCCGGGCTCTGTTCAGTTCTCCTTCACATACTTGTCCAGCAGGGTATGCAGCCCCTCCATCTCCGTCTCCGACTCGAATATGTCATCGAAATTGGTCTTGGAGGCATCCCCGTCGTAATAGGAGGAGATATAGCCGGAGAATCCGCTCACGCCTCTGCCGTAGCTGGAGGTCTTGCAAAAGCTGTAATCCTGCCCTACGGCACTGCATCCCGTAGCCTTGCAAAAGGCTGCCAGAGCCTGTATATAGCCTGCCAGCGGATTGGGATGCGCCTGGTCGGAAATCTTGAACGAGCTGGAAGCGTATGTGAACTTCCCGTTGGGCACGGTCACATTCTTCTTGATCAGATCCGTACACAGCTGTCCCCAATGGACAACCTCGATATCCACCCCGCTGTTCTGAAGACTTTTCACCATATTGAGGCACGTGGTTTTCCGGGTACTGTTATCCTCGTTGTAGTAACTCAGCAGATAATAGAATCTGGCGTTCGGAAACAATTTTGTCATGCTCAGACACGCTGTGGTAAAATCCGATTCCGTTCCCGGCACAGGCTGGTTGAAGAATACCGCCGTGATGCTTTCACGCACGGAAGCCTGGAGATTTATCAGTCCCACGCAGTCTGAAATCAGTTTTCCGCCCCATGTCAGGTCGTAAACGCTGGTGTTCCATTTGTGGCTCTGGCATATCTTGGAGAAAAGTCCGCCGTCCAGAGCGTTCTGTCCTCCGAAAACGACCGTCCCACCATAATATATATGGGAGTTTCCTACGAATGCCACACTCTTGCCGTCCAGACTTACATCTCCCTCGGAGAGCAAACGCATCCTCACCGTCCCCAATATATAGCTCCTATTGCCCCTGTACACCACGACACGGTACTTTCCTTCTGCGAAATCCTGGGGAAGGGAAACGCTCAGGCTGTTGCTTCCAAGTGTTCCGGCAAGGATGCAGGGGTCGCCATCCTGTGAGACTGGCTCGAAATGCAGCGTATCTCCCGTCTTGAAACCGTTCCCATAGACAGTGTACGGCTCGTTCTGTTTGTATGTCACAGGCAATGTAATCTCCGTTATCGCGAAGAAATCGCTTTCATCCTGCTGTATCTCACATTCCTTGTACAGCGTTTTCACCTGCTCTTCCCCCAATGCCTCGCTATAAACCCTCGCAATGACAATATCCCCTTTCCAGCTGGACTGGGCGGTATTGTTCGTACTGGCGTCACCGCCAAGCCCGAACCACAGGGCGGCGGCGTTGGGCTGGGGGAAGTACTGCCCCTTCGCATCCACGCAGTTCTTCAACTCACCATCCACATAGATGTACGCTTTCTGCTCGTTCTTGTTGTACACGCCTACCACATGATAGTATCTTCCCGGCTCGGGATTGATTCCGCTGGTGCATTTTATCCAAGTGCTGCTTCCTGTCGCGGTCACATTGGGCTGGAAAGTCAGGCACTTCCCGCTTGCCGTCTTGGTGATGAGCAGTCCTGTTCCGCCGCCCTCCATGGCACTGAACATCTTGTACTCCTTGGAACCGTCCGAGAGAAAATCCGGGCGGAACACACATTCTATGCTGTGTCCCTGCGCCAGGGCGGTCTGGGCAGAGGAGGAGGAACTGTAATCCACCTTGTAGAAGCCGGAGGCGACCGTACTTCCGTCATGGTTGTAATGGCTTGCCCATCTCCCGTATTGGGTATTATAGTATGTGGACAGGGCTGTTCCGTCCACCTGTTTCACCGATATGTATTTGGAGCCGTTGTTCTTCGCGCTGTCGTCAGGGAGAAACTCTATGTCCAGCAGGTCTGCCACGATCGGAGCTTCCTTGCACACGATGCTGTCCACCTTGGTCAAAAACATTCCGGCAAGCTGTTTCTTCTCCTTGTTGAAGAATCTTATATATTTGGAATTCACTATGGCGACACTGTCTATGGAATCGGCATGGATGTCCGCCGTGACTTCGCCATTGTTATACACATACAGATGTTCCCTGTTGTCGCCATTCGCTGTCAAGGACACGCATTGCGCCATGATCCCCAGGCATAAAAACAATCCTAAATATCTCTTCATAATCATTCTGTTTTTCCGATTCTTCACATAAGGCTGTCAGCGCATCATGATGATGTTGGGTACTTTCCGACATCCCTCATGGTCGAACTTCCTATTGTCACAGGGGTAGTTCAGCACCCCGGTCTTCCAAGTCCATGCCGTAGAAGAGCCTCCTCCGTCCAGATTCAGGGCATACTCCATGCCCAGATACCGTGCCACACAGGCAGCCTCGGGTATCGTAGCCCCGCAAGCCCCCTGTTCCGGGAATCGTCCGTCGATAACCACATAGTAGATGTGCTTCCTGTCATAGCCAATCAGCGTGCGGGGATGCCGCTTGTCATAGAAATACCGTTCCTTGGGGAAGCCGGGGATATTTCTCTCCAACAGCAGCACAGGCCCGGAAGCCAGCAAAGCCTTGTACTTCGAGGGATATGCGCCATACTGCGTGGTATCTATGTAGGCTATCTCCATCCTATGGCCTTTCCTGTCCTTCAGGGCGACATAGCCATTGACCCTGAACAGCTCGGAGGAAGCGGTATTTCCCACCACCTTTCCGTCCTTGGCGAAGTAGGTGGTCGGTATCAGCTTCCTCATATCAAAGTAACTGGCATTGATTGCCGCCAGAGCGTCACACCTCCCGGCAACCGTGGGAGTAATGGCATGACGGGGACTTTGGGCGTCTATAATGGAGGTGCTGAATTTGCGGGCGGGGTACTTTATCACCGTCACGCTCTGCTTCCCGCCGAACATAGGCACGATGGCATGTCCGGCTTTCGCGCCTTTTCCCAAATCCACCCAGTTCCAGTCGGCATTGACCAAAGCGAGGGAATCCTTCTGCGACTGCGCCTCTCCGTGCAATGCCATGACACAGCAC
>CAVEJA010000124.1:940-2326 GCA_963615745.1 Duodenibacillus sp. | reverse complement strand
ATCCAATACACAAGAAAAGATGGGATATGTCATAAAAGGCATATCCCATCTTTCTTTTTTCCAAGGCAAAAACACCTGCTCCGGAGACCCGCTTTTCACAACACGGTGATTTACGCTTCCTAACTCCGCGGTTTAGCCCTCGTAACTCCCCTGTTTTCGATCGCTAAACCGCGGAGTTACGACCCGAAAACTCCCTATTTACGACCCGTAAAACGGCGAGTTGTCATCGGCATTTCCCATCCTCTGAAAAAACAGCCCGCAAACAAGAAAAATCCGACCTTATAAAGCCTCGGCTCAAAGGTCGGATTTTAGAAGTTTTTCAGGGATACTGTTTGTTACAATGTCCCGAAATACATTACTTCAACAAATACCTAATCTATCATAAGGGTGGTATTGGCAGCCACGGTCGCCATGGTTTCGTAGCCGGCAGGCATCACAGCCTTGCTCCCGGGGATGAAAATACAAGGCCATACAAACAGGCAGGCAACGACAGCCAACGGAGTTCTGTTCTTTCCGCAGATATATACTTGGGAATTGCTGAAGAAAATGGTCTCCCCGGAAGGCGTATTCATCTCCGTTATCTGGATTTTCAGTCTGCCTTTCGTTCCCGCCAGAGAGCTTCTCTTCGCCTCAACAACCCGTCCTTTGGCAAGAAGTCCTTGCGGAAGTACGCAAACTCCGTCTACCTTCACCTCATGAGTTGTCCTGAAATCCACGACAGCCCCCTCCGTGACATCGGCAGCTTTTACTTGGTTCACAGCCTGTAACGGTATCTGTGTGCCAGCTTTAATCACTACTTTCTTCGCCGCACCAGCGGACAATATGCCTCCCAACAATACGGAGACAAAGCATACATAAAATTTTCTGTTCATTGTTTTCAATAAAAAAGGCGTGTAACCGTTTGTCCTTGCTATCTTCCCGGTTACCGCCAAGTGACCTGTTACAACTACAAGACCAAAACAGCTCACGCCCTAAGGCATGAACTTTTTGCATCCTTGCTCCCGTTGTAACGAATATTGGCGGTATTCAGAAGATGAGAACAAGAGCTAAAAGCTCAAATATCATTACTAAAGACAGAACTTAAACACACCCGTTGTTAATAAAAGAGGTATCATACCCCGTAATCAATCAGGTAGAGAGCGGATTCTCTGAGAGGCTGTCCACCCTCCGTGGTTTTTGTTCCTTGAATTATTTCTGTTTCTTATTTCAAATTTTAGAAGTTAAACATCATATTGTACCTTGATAACGTACAAAGTTATCATTTTATTATGTTATTTCCACTCGATATTGGTACTGTAACTGCTCCGCTTGTCCCACTTCAGCAGGTCTGCCAGAGTAGACATTTTGGCACGGAAAGAAAAATTGAACGAGGTATAGGGTTTCAAT
>CAVEJA010000124.1:0-930 GCA_963615745.1 Duodenibacillus sp. | reverse complement strand
CCACGGAACAAGTCATTGAAAAACAATGCAGGTCACGAGAGAGAGAGGCTGTCGTCATGGACAATTTGTGGTAATTGAAATCGTAACCGGAGTTATAACTGATGTTCCAGCCCTCGGAAAGGCTGATGTTTCCCGAGAAATTCAAGGTCTGGGTGAATTTATAAGGGTAGCGCATCGTCTTGGGATTGATCTTGCCCTGCCTGTTCTCCCTCATGGAGATACCATAGGAAACAGACAAACTCCAAGGTATGGAGAAACGGGTGTAGCCGTCCTCTCCCACAGTCGAGGTATTTTTCTCGTCACTACCCTGCGTTCCATTGACCAAGTCAGGATCTATATTGGAGTCTCCTCCGTCATCAAAATCCTCATCTCCGTCGTCCTCACCCGTATTTCCCCTCTGGTTTGCGACACCGCCCTTCTTCCTGTCCTTCTTCTTGAAGGTATTGTTGTTGAAAGTATAGGAAAGATTCTGTGACATGCCTTGAAATCGTCCGAAACGCCCATAGCTCCACTCTGTCCTGTCTCCCACTACAACACTCCCATCCTCATTAAACTTGTATGCGTATGTGGCAAACACGGCTGCCATACTGAATGTATAACGCTTGGAAAGTTTCAGACGGAGGCGTGTGGAAAGGTCGCTCCATTGTTGGGTTTTGGCTGCCATATTGTAGGAAATGCTTCCTGAGAGCTCGTCAATCAGGCTGATTTTTCTCTCTCCCGTGGAATCCGCATCGCTTTTCACCTTCATCTCCACATTGTTGCTCAGCGACATGGAGACGCTTCCTGTCTTTCCTCTTCCGGGAACGCCATAAAGACCATTGGAAAAAGGCGAGTATACCACCGTAGATACGTTTCCATTGGCATCTGTTTTCACATAAGAGTCATAATAGCCATAGGAGGAAGAACCGAAATCCGGAGCATAGCTATAAG
>CAVEJA010000123.1:0-2309 GCA_963615745.1 Duodenibacillus sp. | reverse complement strand
CTTAAGAAATTCCGCCAACTGGGCATGCTGAAGAACGGTGTGCCGTCCGAGGCGCCTCTCTGCCGCGCGGAACACGGTATCGACGAGCTGGCGCTTGCAGACAGGATGCGGGAGTTTGCGGAGTTGTTCCACCGAAGACTGTACAAGGCGGAAAGAGACAAGGAGATTATCTGCGTGGATGGCAAGGCCGGGCGTGGCACCGTGCTGGACAACGGGCGCAATCCCGATACCGTGTCGGCGTATTCATACAATACCGGCATCACATTGGCAACCGAAGCCTGTCGGGAGAAAAGCAATGAGATTAAAGCCATACCGCGGCTTATCGACAAGATCAACATATCGGGAAAAATAGTCACAGCCGATGCCATGTCCATGCAAAAGCGCATCATCGACAGAATCAGAGAGAACGGGGGTGATTTCCTCATAGAGCTAAAAGCGAACCAGCCATCCCTGCGTTATGGCGTGGAAGACAGACTCAAAGGACAGGCATCTGTGTATTCCTACACGGAGGGGCCGGAACTCGGGCACGGCAGAATCGAGACCAGAACCTATCGTATCTTTGACGGTATTGACATCATAGCCGACAAGGAAAAATGGGGAGGAAACATGACGGTTATAGAATATGAATCCGACACGGTAAAGAAGTCGTCCGGCGCACAGACCGCTGAAAGGAGGCTGTATGTGAGCAGTCTGCCAACAGACACTCCGGCGTTGGGCTCGTTGGTGCGCAATCACTGGTCGATAGAAAGTATGCACTGGACACTGGATTGCGATCTGCTGCAAGACAGGATAAGACGCAAGTCGGCAAGAGCGGCCAGAAACCTTGATACCATACAAAGAATTGTACACTCGCTGTTCTCTATATGGAGAGGACTCCGTAAAAAGAGGGATGACAAGAGACGGGGGATGGCCGAACTCATGAGGGAGGTATCAATGGGCTTTACCAGACTTTTACGTTTTCTTCGCCAAAAATGACAAAAAAAACAGATTTCGATAAAAGTATAACCATTTGACATACAGCAATAAAAAATACCCGATTCGCAAAGAATCGGGTAAGGGACAATATCTCATTACTTCTACTTTAAATGAAAGAGCCGTGTAGTATGTCTCTATGGGTCAAATTGCGTGGTGGATTTTCTGCATCGAAATTTGGAAATATCCGATAATCCCCGCACCTTTGGCTTTACCTCCAGAAAAACAATGGAGCTCCGCTGTGGAGCGGCCCCATGAGGCATAAGGCTGCGATAGCGACAGGCATGGGCGTTGGTCAAGTCTCCGGTTTCTGTCCTTCTCGTGCCGAGAGCTATTCCAACGCCTTGAAGAACCCGCAAACAAATCGCCTGCGATTTTCCCCGTTCATGCCGCAATGGTTGTTCAGGTTCTTCTTCAGATCCGAGAAGACTCCCTCAATTCTGTTGTTCGTATTGGGCATTCCCTCGCATCCCGCCTCCTGGAAAGTGAACAGGTACGGAAGGTAGAAGTCGATGCTGCGAACCGCCGACCTCAAACGCCGGTGACGGTAGCGTGTCCTGCCGTCTTTCAGCTGTGAGCGTCTGTTCAAAGCGTCTTTCTACGTTTCTTTCCATGCCGCGTATTCACGGAGGAAAACCTCCTTCTTCATTCTTGCCATCCCCGCCATTATCCTGTCCAGCTCCCGGGCCGCCGGCAGTCTGGGGCTTTGCGTGACATAACGCCTTACAATCCGCCTCATATGGAACTGGCACATCTGCGTCCTGTATGCGGGAAACAGGGAGAACAACGCCCGAATCCCGTCCACAACGATCCCGTCTATCACGTACCCTCTTTCTGTTATGCTGTCCACCGCGTCTTGGTAGTCGGAGACGCGCTCGTGCCTGATGAAAGAGAGATATAGCACTTTTCCGGTCCGGCTGTCCATGACCGCCAGTATCCCGTCGTTGCGCCCCCGGTAGGTCGCGTCGAGATGGACGAACCCGTGACCGGAAAGAGGCGGCTGCTCCCATTCTATGACTATGTCGCGCAGCCTGCGCCTGATTGTGGACGGGCTTGTCCCTAACGAGGCGGCAAGCTCCGCCACCGTCTGCTTCCTCTCCTGGCACATCTTCCACAAATCCAGACCAGAGGGTAGCCTGCTGTTGCGGAAACGGTAGCCGCAATCCGCGCATTTGTATGTCTGGACACCCGCACGGATACCGTACTTTATCGTATGCCGCGAACCGCATACGGGACACTTGCTCTTGTTCATATCAGCCTTGCTCAGATAGTTCTCAATCCTTCGCAAGGCTAGTGCGCATAAGGCTTGGCGGGCTATTCCACCACGCAATTTGACC
>CAVEJA010000122.1:0-7876 GCA_963615745.1 Duodenibacillus sp. | reverse complement strand
TGCGCAGGATGGGGATAATATTCTCGGGTATTCCCAATTCGGTAAATTTAGTATCGGGGTCTCTCGGAGCTTTCTTCTCGGGCTTCATCTGCGGAAACAGCATCACTTCCCCGATGGCGAATTTTCCTGTCATCAGCATGACAAGGCGGTCGATGCCTATTCCGATACCGCTGGTAGGAGGCATGCCGTACTGAAGCGCGCGCAGGAAATCCTGGTCTATGATCATCGCCTCGTCATCTCCCTTGTCCGCCAACGCCATCTGCTCCTTGAAACGTTCCTCCTGGTCAATGGGGTCGTTCAATTCCGAGTAGGCGTTTGCCAGTTCCTTGCCATTGACCATCAGCTCAAAGCGTTCGGTCAGTCCTGCCTTGCTGCGGTGCTTCTTGGTAAGAGGGGACATCTCTACGGGATAATCTATAATGAAAGTAGGCTGGATGAACGTTCCCTCGCAGGTCTCGCCGAAGATCTCGTCTATGAGTTTTCCTTTTCCCATAGTCTCATCCACCTCTATGCCTAATTTCTCCGCAATCTGGCGGGTTTCCTCCTCGCTCTTTTCGGAGAGGTCGTAGCCTGTTTTCTCCTTGATGGCATCCAGAATGGGCAGTCTCCTGTAAGGAGCTTTGAAACTGATTGTCTTTCCATCGATTTCCACTTCCGGCTTTCCATTGACCGCCGTGCAGATTTCCTCAAGCATTTTCTCCGTAAAGGACATCATCCAGTTGTAGTCTTTGTACTGGACATACAGTTCCATACAGGTGAACTCCGGGTTATGGGTTTTGTCCATGCCCTCGTTACGGAAGTTCTTGCCGATTTCATAAACGCCCTCGAAGCCGCCCACGATAAGCCTCTTCAGGTACAGCTCCGTGGCGATGCGCATATACATATCCTGATTCAGCGCATTGAAATGCGTAATGAAAGGTCTGGCACTCGCACCTCCCGCAATATTCTGCAGAACCGGCGTGTCCACCTCCGTATATCCCGCATTGTCCAGTATGCGGCGCAGGGTGCTGATTATTTTCGCACGCTTCAAGAAGGTGTCTTTCACCCCGTTGTTTACGATAAGATCCACATAGCGTTGGCGGTAGCGCAATTCAGGGTCGTCAAAAGAGTCATACACTTGTCCGTTGGCTTCCTTCACCACGGGAAGAGGCTTCAAACTCTTGCTCAGAAGGGTGATTTCCTGAGCGTGTACGGTGATTTCGCCTGTCTGTGTGCGGAAAACAAATCCTTTGACACCCAGAAAATCGCCTAAATCGAGGAGCTTTTTGAAAAGGACATTGTACAAGTCCTTGTTCTCCTGCGGGCAGATGTCATCCCTGGTGATATAGACTTGTATTCTTCCTTTGGAATCCTGCAGCTCGGCAAAACTCGCCTTGCCCATAATGCGCTTGGACATCAGTCGTCCCGCAATGCAGACCTGCCGGGGTTCATCCCCCTCTTTGAAAAGATCTCTTATGTCTGTTGAAAACGCGTTTGTAGGATATTCCGCCGCCGGATAAGGCTCTATGCCCATCTTCCGTATCTCTTCCAAGTTGTTTCTGCGGGTGATTTCCTGCTCGCTTAATTCAAGTATATTCATTTTTTTTCTTCGTGTGATTTGTTTTCAAGTACAAAATTACAAAATTTCGTCCAAAGAAACGGGGTGGCGTTATTCCCTTAGTCGGCTAACTCGGGTATGTTGATAAATTCTTCCTTCTGTCCTTTCAGATGTTCGGAGAAGTAGTCTACCAGTCTCCAATAGAAGTATTCGTTCATGTTTCCAAAGCCGTGGCGTTGTTGTGGGAGGATAAGCATATCGAAGCGTTTGCCGGCTTTGATGAGGGCGTTTGCCACCCGGATGGTGTTTCCGGGGTGAACATTGTTGTCTATGTCCCCGTGTACCAGCAGGAGATGCCCTTGCAGACGGGAGGCAATATCGGGATTGGTGGCAATCTTATAGACGAATGTGGTGTCCCCCTTGTCGGTTATCTTCTCCTTTACGCCATGATGGGTCTCGCTCCACCAGCGGTTGTATATGTTGTTGTCGTGGTTTCCCGCACAGGAAACGGCGGCTTTGAAAAATTCCGGGTATTTCAGTATGGCGGCGGTGGACATGAAGCCTCCTCCGGAGTGTCCGTGTATGCCCACTTTGTTGATGTCGATGAACTTGTATCGGTTGGCAAGCTGCTCTATTGCCGCTTTCTGGTCAGCCAGTCCGTAGTCACGCAGATTCCCGTAGCCGTAATTATGATACCATTTGGAGCGGTTGGGATGCCCTCCGCGGTTTCCTACGGAAATGACAATGAATCCCGCCTGTGCCAAACGGTCGGTGCGAAGTCCCATTCGGGTGAACGGATAATATGTGGCTTCCACTTGCGGGCCCGGATATACGTAATCAATGACAGGGTAGACCTTTGTCGAATCGAAATTGAAAGGTTTGTACATCACTCCCCAGAGGTCTGTCACACCGTCCGCCGCCTTTACCTTGAATTGTTCCGGGTATTTGTATCCGTTGGCAAGCAGCACGCTCATGTCCGCTTCCTCCAAATCCATGACTTTCTTCCCTGCCGCATTATACAAGGCGGTCTTTGGCTGGCAGTCCACACGGGAATAGTTGTCTACAAAATAGGCGCGGGCATCATCCATGACGGTCTGGTGGAAAAATTCTCCCGAAGTGAGTTCCCTTGGTTCTCCACCGTTCAGACTTACGCAGTAGAGATGCTCGTAGTAGGGGTTCTCCTCGGGATTCTTTCCGTTGGCGGTAAAATATACCAGTCTTTTCTTCTCGTCAATCCCGGCAATGTCCATAACATGCCAGTCTCCGTGAGTGAGCTGTCTTTTCAGCGTGCCGTTTCCGTCATAAAGGTACAGATGCGCCCATCCGCTGCGCTCGCTCCAGTGTACGAGTTCCGTCCCTCCATTGACCACTCCCAAATCCCGTGTCTCCTGATAGGTGTTCATGCGTTCCTTTATAAGAGGTCGCAGGGTGTCTTCCCCCAACACATACTTGCAGATGTCTATACGGTGGATGTCACGGCTGTACCGGTTGATGAAGAACTGTTCGTTGTTTCCCAACCAAACCCGGCTTTGTTCCTTCAAATCCCGCTGTTTCTGCTCGAAGGGTTTGCCGCCTACATCCAGCCACTGGTCTTTGAACGCGGCTGTTTTTATCTCCTTGCAGGTGTTGTCCTCCAGATTGAAGATGAACAAATGCTCCTGCGGGACATCCTTCTCGCCCGGCATCTCGTATTTGTATGTCTCCAGAGTAGGTCGCGGTTGCGCCATGGAATTGATTACCCAGAGGTCTTTGACCTTTCTGTTGTCCTGTATGGATATGACAAAATGCCTGGAATCGGGACTCCACACCCCATACACTTTCTTCCGCTTGCCGTTTTTCAACGTATCCGTGTTCAGGTGGGAGTAGGGGATGCCGAACCCGTAGTCTTCCATGCCGAAAGTGGTCAGCTGTGTCTCCACAATAGTGGAGTCCAGTTTCTTGTCTTTGAATTTGTCTTCTTTCAGATTGTCGTCCTTGATTTTCTCGTACTCCTCTCTTGCCATCCTGTAAAGGTTGAAGTCTTTGGCGTAGACCACCGTCTTTCCGTCGGGAGAAAAGGATGCCCAGTCCGGATAGGATGTCTTTTTCCACTTGTTCTCTATCCTTGTGAGTTCTTGTGAGTTCGGGTTGTAGGAGAAAAAGAACGTGGCTTTTCCTTTTTGCGGTTTGTAGGCATTGGTGGAATCCGCCACAATATCGTTCCTGGTGGCGACGGAAAACTCGAATGTTCCGTCCTCCTTTGCTTCCAAATCGGACAAGGGGATCTGGGTGGCAATGATGGGGTCATGCGTGATCTCACTCAGTTCCGCAGCCAGTTTTACCTGGTCGAAAAGCGGTTTCTTGCTTTTGGTTTGGGGATTCACGAGATACCAGATTGTGCCATTGCCGGTCTTGTACTCGTACCAGAACATATTGCCTTTGGGAGTCCAATGCGGGTCTACCCTTGTAGAGAAAAGCATGGACTTCAATTTCCCGTCAGTAAACTTTCTGGCTTGGTTGTAGTCTGCGAGGTAGCCGTCGTTTCCGGCTTGGACTTTTCCGATACCGCACAGAAGAATAAGAGTGAAAAATACGTATTTTGTCATATTGAATAAGAACTTTATTGCATTTTGCAAAGGTACTAAATATCGGACAAACAGGGATTTTTGCTTATATATTAATGATAATCGCTATGGTGGTTCGGGTCTACAATCTCCCTGTATTTGTCAATGACTTTCTTGAAATCCTCCCATGCGTCGTATTTAAGCTGCGGATTGCGCAGCAGGGCTGAGGGATGGAATGTGGGCATGACCAGCCGGTTGTTCCAGCTCATCCATTTTCCTCTCTCACGGGTAATGCTCAAGTCGGGGTGGATGAGGCCTTTCAGAGCCGTAGCACCCAGCAGAATGAGGATGGGAGGGTTGATGATCTCGATTTGTTTGAGGATATAGGGGAGGCAAGCCTGCCTTTCCTCGGGGAACGGGTCTCTGTTTCCCGGAGGTCTGCACTTGACAATGTTGCCGATAAAGGTTTCCCGCTGGCGTGAAAAGCCGCAGACAGCAAGGATTTTATCCAGAAGCTTGCCGGACGCACCGACAAAAGGTCTGCCCAATTGATCCTCGTAATAGCCCGGTCCCTCGCCAATGCACATGATTTTCGCCTGGCGCGCACCCTCTCCAAAGACCACATGGGTGCAGCCTTTTCTTAGAGCGCAGCGGTTGCAAGCGTCTACAATGTGGCGAAGTTCTTCCAATTGATCCATTCTTGTCTTGGGTTTTGTAGGGCTTAAACGAGTATAAGGAATCTTACAGCCGGCTATACGGGCGAACCTGAAGAGGAGTTCCTTTCCGAATAATCACTGTGCAAAGTTACCATTTTAAGGAGAATAATCGTAATTTTGCACCGCATTGGTGCGATTCCCCCATGCTTTGGGAGATTTGCTTAAAAGGGAATTGGGTGAGAATCCCAAGCAGTCCCGCTGCTGTATGCTCTATTGTGACGCAAGGCGATGTATGCCACTGATTGAAAAGCCAATCGGGAAGGTGCCAAGCGTTGGAGCGAGCCAGAATACCTGCCTCTGCCATCTAAGTGTCCGCAAAGCCTCGATGTAAGGATAGCGGAGTATTGTTGTACGGAAAAGGTATTTTTAAAGAATTGATTCTGTCTTCTTTGGCAAGGTATACCTATATATGTGGATCAGAACGTATCATAACATTATGTTCAGGACTGATGTTGTGTGTGGCAAGCGGTGTGGCAACCCCTTCTTCAGACACGCTTAGGGTCTTGGACAGCGTGCGTGTGACGGCTGCCGTCGTTTCCCAAGACCTGACATCTTCCATTCCACGGTACAGCGTTTCCCAAGACCAGATGCGGAAATGGAATATTATGGAGGCAAGCGATGCCTTTACACGCATACCGGGTGTGGCATTACGGGACTACGGGGGAGCGGGCGGCATGAAAACGGTCTCCGTACGGGGACTGGGCGCAGGGCATACCGCAGTAGCCATAGACGGCATCACGCAGACGGACGCTCAAAGCGGTCAGGTGGATTTCAGCCGGTTCAATATGCTGGCAGCGGAGGATGTGTCCCTGATTATGGGCGACGGAGGAAATCTTTTTCAGACAGCAAGGAGCATATCCGCATCTACATTGGTGGAAATCAACACGACGGGAAAACTGCACAGGCTGATAGAGGGAGGAAATGCGGGAGGAGGTTTGTTGAAAATGGAGCAGGGGAGTTTCGAGCGATGGGGAATGGAGGCTGCCTGTACCTGGAACAGCAGGAAGGATTTCGCACTGGCAGCTTACGGAAAGTATCTGTTTGCCGGCAACAACTACCCTTATATATTGGAAAACGGGAGGACACATACCCATGAGCGACGGACAAACAGCAGGATGAATGCCTTTCAAGGAGATTTGTCCTCGGCATGGAAAATACGGAATGGCGGATTTTTAGATGTGAAAACAGGATGGTACGACAACAACCACCATCTGCCGGGGCAAACCGTGTACTACAATCCGCATAACGGGGAGGCTCTGCATGAAAGGGAAGCCTGGGTGCAGGCTTCATGGCAGCGCGAATGGCAGGAGAAATGGGGCGTAAGCGTGAAAGGGAAGTGGGACTGGAACGAATCCCGATATAAGAACAAAAACGACATCTACCCCGACGGCTGTCTGAGACAGAACTACCGGCAGAAGGAAATATATGCGAATACCGTCGTAAAATACGACTCGCACCAATGGTGGGCGGCATCCTATGCCATTGATTTCTTCCAGAACAGATTGAAAAGCAACCAGACATCCCATGGAAATGTGTGGCGCAACTCCCTGTTGCAGGCATTCACCATGAAATCCTATGGGAAAAGATTCAATATGACAGCCAGTGCCTTGTTCGCTTTGTATGAAAACCATGCGGAGAAAGGGGATAACGCCCGGGGCATAAACAGATGGGGATTCACCTGTTCCGCTATTTACCGGCTTCTTCCTGAAGAGAAATTGTATCTGCGGGGCTTTTACAAAGAAGTGAACCGCCCGCCGTCCTTTACCGAATCGTATTATTATCATCTGGGCAGTACGAATCTGAAGGCGGAACATGCAAGCCAATGGGGGGCGGGACTGACTTTTCATAGGAAAATCACCCGCTGGTGGTATCTGGAAAACCTTTCTCTCGACGGGTACATCAACCGGGTGGACGACAAAATCGTGTCCGTTCCTGTCAATATGTACTTGTGGCGTACCATCAATGTGGGCATTGTGGATATAAAGGGGGCGGATGCCATGATGCAGAACCTTTTTGCCCTATCGGCAAAACACCGAATCAGCGTGGATGCTTCCGGCTCTGTCCAGTATGTGCGGGACAAATCGGTGAAAGGAAGTATCACTTATGGCAAGCAACTGGCGTACACACCCCGTCTTACAGGGCATATCTCCATAGCTTATGAGAATCCCTGGGTGAACGGAAGCGTCACTCTGACCGGCTGCTCCTCCCGATGGGGAACTCACGAGCATGCCAACAGCACCCGTCTGCCCGGATATGGGGAATGGGATTTTTCCTGCTGGAGAACGCTGCCGTGGAGAAAGAACACCATAGTTCTGAAAATGGCTGTACAAAATGCGGGCAACAAACAGTATGCCCTGATAAACGGATACCCTATGCCGGGGCGTTCGTACCGAATAGAGATAATGTGTAACTTTAACAATAGGAAGAAATGAAAAGAGAATTAAGGAAATGGGTGAAAATTATTCCCATATTTGTAGTGTGCGTGTCCCTGCTTTCGGCTTGTAGCGATGACGACAATTCCAGTAATGAAGACGGAAAACCGGGTAAGCTAAAAGGTGCGATAGTGCTGAACCAAGGGAATTTCTATACGCACATCTCCAGTTCCATCGGTACTTTGGATATGGAAAACGGTGTTTTTACGGACAGTGTGTTCTTTCGGAAAAACGGAATCATACCGGGAAACACACTTCAGGCGGGAATAATATACGGCAGTCATTTCTATGCCATCGCCTATGAAAGCAATGTCCTTTTTGTGACCAACGCCCAAGATTTGTCCTTGCAGCAAAGCGTAGCTGTTACAGCTCCGCGCGCGCTGGCTGCGAGCGACGGTTATTTGTATATTACCAATTATGACGGACACGTTACGAAGTTGGACACCGTGTCCATGTCGGTTGCCGGAAGCGTGGAGGTAGGGCCTAACCCGGAGGAAATAGCTGTGGCAAATGGTTACTTATATGTGGCAAATTCCGACGGAATGAACTATGAAAACGGCTATGCCAACGGCAAAAGCGTCTCAAAAATAAAGCTGTCTACCTTTACTGTGGAGAAGACCATACCGACAGGATTGAATCCCGTCAGTG
>CAVEJA010000121.1:4186-4582 GCA_963615745.1 Duodenibacillus sp. | reverse complement strand
CTTTATCATCGTCAGACTTCGGGCTTCCAGAGGTGGATTTGGGGATTTTCCTGCCATACAAATGGTTCCAGAATCTGGAAGAACCAGCCCCAGAATCTCTGTCCTTTGGGCTTGCTTTTCCAATATTCTTCCGTAAGCGGTACGCAGCGATGCGTTTTGTCGTAGTTGAATATCCTTTGCAGCTCGCGGGTGCTGTGCTCGTCCAGAATAAGCGCATTGACCTCGAAATCCCAGAACAGGCTTCTGCTATCCAGGTTGGCTGACCCGACAAAGGCTGTCTTGTCGTCTATCATCATGATTTTGCTATGGTGGAAACCGCCTTGGAAATAGTAGACTTTAGCTCCTCTTTTCTGTAGTTTCCGCACGTTGCAATCGACTATGCGGGGAGTGATGGGG
>CAVEJA010000121.1:0-4176 GCA_963615745.1 Duodenibacillus sp. | reverse complement strand
TCTCGGACACGATGATTTCCACCTCGACACCGCGCTCCAAGGCTTTCTTCAGAGCTTTCCGTACGGAATGGCGGAGGGTGAAATACGGGTTGATGAGCTGGACTTTGTACTGTGCGCTGTTCAGCAGATCAACGAAAACACGCCTCATTATTTTAGGATTTACCTGCGGCTCTCTGTTGATGACAACTACTTTCTTGCGACCGGCAGAAAGCGTAGTGTCCTTTTTAAGCCCTTTGATGGCGTTGTTCTCGAATGACATGCCGGGATAATACTTTGCCCCATGTACTTTTTCGCCTGTGGTCCGCTCCCATATTCTGAGGAAGATTCTCTGGTATTCGGCGACAGCGTCTCCCTCTATGCGGAAGTGCATGTCCCGCCATTCACCGATTTCCGGCTTCCCCTTGATATAGTAGTCCGCCACATTCATCCCTCCTGAATAGGCGGCTTTCCCGTCAATAATCACGATTTTCCTGTGGTCTCTGGCAAAAGCGTAGGTGAACCAAGGGAATCTGGCGGGGCGGTATTTCTGTATGTTGATACCCCTGTCCTGCAATTCCTTGAGTTTCTTTTTGCGGATAGGCTTGTTGTTGGAGGAGTTTCCGAAAGCGTCGAAAAGAAGCCTGACCTCCACTCCTTCCTTTACTTTTGTCTCCAAAAGGTTGAAAAGGGCATTGGCAATGCTGTCGTCCCGGAAATTGAAATACTCCATGTGGATGGAGCTTTTTGCCTGTCTGACGGCTTCAAACAAGTCCGTGAATTTCTCTGTTCCATTCTTGAAGAAGACGATACGGTTGTTGTCGCTGGTGGCAGCTCCCTCTTTTTCAAGTTCCGCCAACCACAGAGAATCGCTTCCGAAGGGGGTGGAAGCGATTGCGGGCAGGGGGGAGAGCAGGCAGAGTATATATATATATGGTATAATGGCGAGGCTCTTCATGCTTAAGATTACAGAATGGTGCTGAAAGAATCCACGATACCCAGCAGCCGTTTCCTCTCGTCCACAACGAGAACGCAGTGGATGTTGTTCGTGTTTAGAATCTTGTCAATTTCTATAATGCGTGTTTCAGGTGGGACGGTCTTGGGATTCCGGGTCATAATGTCCTCTACGGTCAAATCAAAGAACTTGCTTTGCGACCGCTCGATGGCGCGGCGGATGTCGCCGTCGGTCACCAGACCTGTCACCATACCGTCTTTAACGGCTACGCAGACGCCCAGTCTTCCCCGGCTGACGAGGGTAACGGCTTCTCCCAACCTCGTATCGGGGGAAGTGATGGGGAGAGACTCCTTTATCATGACATCGCTCGCCTTTGTCAGAAGCCGCTTTCCCAACATTCCACCGGGATGGAATCTGGCGAAATCACGCTCTTTGAACCCTCGCGCGTCCATCAGGCAGCAAGCCAAAGCGTCTCCCATGGCCAGCGTTGCCGTAGAAGAGCAAGTCGGAGCTAACTTCAGAGGACAAGCCTCGTCTGCCACATAAATACATAAATGGGCTACACTGTTCTTGGCAAGGATGGAGTTCTTGAATCCGCTTATGCCAATGATAGGGATATTCCTCTCGGCCAAGGAGGGGATAAGTTTCAACAACTCGTCAGTCTGTCCGCTATAAGAGATGGCTATAACAATATCTCCTTCCGCCACAACGCCCAAATCGCCATGGTACATATCCAGAGGACTGACATAAAAGCTCGGAGTTCCTGTGCTGCTTAGCGTCGCCGCTATCTTCGCACCGATGTGTCCGCTTTTTCCAACGCCGGTAATGACTACTTTTCCTTTGCAGGCCAGTATAAGGCCGATGGCTTTATGGAAATCCTCGTCTATGTTAGGGATGAGGTTGGTAATCGCCTGAGCCTCGTCTTTCAGGCAGTTGATGGCTGTTTCTTTCCAATTACTCATGACAAGAGAGAGAGAATCACTTTTTCCAAATCTTTCAAATATAACATATTCTGCCCATCGCTTTTGGCTGTGTCTGGGGACGGATGGACTTCAAAGAAGTAGCCGCTTGCTCCGAAAGCCTTTGCGGCAAGTGCCATCATGGGAACAAATTCCCTGTTTCCTCCTGTCGAGCCATTGTTCCCGCCAGGTCTTTGGACGCTGTGCGTGCAGTCCATGATACAGCGGGGGGCGATGGCGGACATGACGGGGATGTTTCGGAAATCCACTATCAGGTTATTATACCCGAAACTGTTGCCCCGCTCTGTCAGCCAGACTTCTTTCGCTCCGGCTTCCAGAGCTTTCTCATAAGGGAATCTCATGTCTTCCCCCGACAGGAACTGGGCTTTCTTGATATTGACGACCTTTCCTGTTCTTGCCGCAGCCGTTAATAAATCCGTCTGACGGCAGAGGAAAGCCGGAATCTGGAGAATATCCGCCACCTCCGCCACAGGCTGTGCCTGATGGCTCTCGTGAATGTCGGTAAGGATTTTCAGACCGAACCTTTCTTTTACGGCAGCGAGCATCTGCAGACCCTTTTCCAGTCCCGGTCCTCTGAAGGAATGGATGCTGGTACGGTTGGCTTTGTCAAAGGAAGCCTTGAAGATAATATCTGTATGATACTTCTTGTTTAATCGAACTAACTCTGTTGCCACCTCGTCAAGCAGTTCCTGGGACTCGATGACGCACGGGCCGGCAATGAATACTGTATCTTCTATGTTCTTCATTTTCTCGCAAAGTTAGTGCTTTTTTTGTAAGTAACAGGGTATTTCCTCCTTGGAATATGGTCTGTTCTTCCGACAATCGGTATAGGGGTTTCCTGTATATGGCCGACGGCTCTGGAGGAGAGGGGATGGAACTAACGGATAGGGAATATGGTTTGATATCAGAAAAAAGTTTTATTTTTGACCTTGTTTTTAGAGAAAAGGAGAAAATCGTTTATGCGAAGAGGGCTTGTATTGGAGGGAGGAGGACTGCGAGGTTGTTTTACCGCAGGCGTGACAGATGTGATGATGGAGCAGGGGATTCGTTTCGACGTGCTTTGCGGTGTGTCCGCAGGCGTGCTGTTCGGCTGCAATTACAAGTCACAACAGCCCGGCAGGGGAATCCGTTACAATATCAAGTATAAAGATGACCGGCGGTATATGAGCTGGCATTCTTTATTGACGACGGGAAACTATGTGAATACGGAGTTTGCCTATCATCTGTTGCCGTCTTGTCTGGACATCTTCGACACGGAGACTTTTGAACGGAATCCCATGGAGTTTTATGTGGTGTGTACGGATATTGAAACGGGCGAACCGGTGTACCATCTCATGAGAAAGGCGGACGAGGAAGGGATGGATTGGTTGAGGGCTTCGGCTTCCATGCCCGTATTTGCCCGTCCTGTGCGGATTGACGGTCGGTTTCTTTTGGACGGAGGCATCGTGGACAGTGTCCCTCTGACCTATTTGCAAAGGGAAAAAGAGGTGGAGAAATGTGTGGTCGTCCTGACACAACCTCGCGGATATAGGAAGAAGCCCGCTTCTGAAGCGGCGATATTTCTTCTGAGATGTCTGTTGAGGAAATTTCCTATGGTTGCGGAGAAAATGAGGAGCAGGCATGAGATGTATAACAGAGAGGTGGAGAATGTGGAGAAACAGGAAGAGGAAGGGAGAATCTTTGTGATTCGCCCGGAGAATCCCCTGGACATAGGGCGTATAGAGCAGAACGGGCGGAAAATGAAGGCTGCTTACGAGGCGGGCAGGAAGAGAGCGAAAGAGGCAATGCCTGCTTTGCTGCAATATCTTGGGAATTGACAAGAATGAAAGCGATAGTTATTTGTAATGGTGGCTTTTTGTGCGATCCCTTTGTTGTCACAGGGGACGGAGGTGAAGGTGTCTCCAGGAAATCCGTTGGCCAATGTATCAAACAATCCGGGCTTTTGCGGGATATTCCATACTTGGGGATTCATAGGGGACTCTTTATGCAGTGGAGAACATGAGTATCATAAGCCCGACGGGTCAAAGGGATACCATGATATGTACGACTATTCCTGGGGGCAGCGTATATGCGCTCTAACGGGAACGAAAGGCGACAATTACTCTCAGGGAGGCGAGACTGCACGGGGATGGATAGAGAATTTCTGGAACAAACCCCGTAACAGAAACCATGATATAGATGCCAAGGATTCTCCCAAGCAGGCTTATATCATGGCTTTGGGCGTGAACGACTCCAACAAAAGCGATAAAAACCCTCTGGGGAATG
>CAVEJA010000120.1:1471-2002 GCA_963615745.1 Duodenibacillus sp. | reverse complement strand
GTGACAGGAAGCAACGGAAAAACGATAGTTAAGGAATGGCTGTCCTATATTCTCTCCTCCCAGTATGTCGTAACCCGTTCCCCCAAGAGCTACAACTCCCAAGTCGGAGTGCCGCTGTCCGTATGGCTTATGAACGAGCAAACCCGGATAGGGGTGTTTGAAGCGGGTATTTCCCAACCTGGAGAGATGGCTTTCTTGCAGGATATCATCCAGCCGACCATCGGAATCATCACAAATATAGGTGAGGCACATCAGAAAAATTTCACATCCCTTCGTCAGAAATGCCAGGAAAAGCTATCTCTGTTCAAGGATAGCGAAGCCATTGTATACAACAGTGACGATGATCTGGTTTCCGAGTGTGTGAAAGATTTGGGCAACCAGGTCAAACGCCTGTCATGGTCAAGGCAAAACGAGAATGTGTTCGTTTATTTTCATGATATAAAAAAGGAGGACACACGCACTTCTTTCCAGTACAAGTCGGCGTTGGGCGGTGAGGGAAAGGTCTCCATACCTTTCACAGACGAGGCTTCT
>CAVEJA010000120.1:0-1461 GCA_963615745.1 Duodenibacillus sp. | reverse complement strand
GTTTTCTCCTGTATAACAGCGGCAGTGTATCTTCAGACCGCCCAGTCCGGCATAGAAAAGCAGTGTTCTTCCTTGGAACCTGTGGCAATGCGGCTGGAGGTTAAGCAGGGAGTGAACGGATGTACCTTGATAAACGACAGCTATAACAGCGACTTGACATCTTTGGATATTGCTCTGGATTTCATGAACCGCCGCAAGGAAAACCAGGGAAAACGGTACACGTTGATTCTAAGCGACATTCTTCAAAGCGGAATGTCCGAGGAAACCCTGTACAACAAGGTTTCCAAACTTGTCAATAACAAGCATATTGACAGACTGATTGCCGTGGGCGAGGCCCTCGGCCGCAATATGGATTTGTTCTCTATGGACAAATTGCATTTTGACACTACCGAAGCGTTGCTGGATTCTTCTGTCATACGGACTTTCAGCAACGAGGTTGTCCTTATAAAAGGAGCGAGATCTTATGGATTTGACCGCATTACGGCATTGCTGGAGAAGAAGATGCACCAAACAATCTTGGAGGTGAATCTCACCAATATCATCAACAATGTAGATTATTACCGCCAGTTTATGAAACCGGAAACCAAGATGGTATGTATGGTGAAAGCTTCCGCCTATGGGGCGGGGGCTGTGGAAATAGCCCGTACCTTGCAGGATCATCATATAGATTATCTGGCTGTGGCGGTCGCAGACGAGGGAGCTTCCCTTCGTAAAGCCGGGATTACCCAGGGAATCATCATCATGAATCCGGAACTGACGGCGTTCAAGGAAATATTCGACAATGATCTGGAACCGGAAGTGTACAGTTTCGAACTCCTCGATGCCATGATCAAAGCCGCCCGCAAGGAGGGTATAACCGACTGGCCTGTGCATATCAAGCTGGATACAGGCATGCACCGCCTTGGTTTCAACCCGGAGAAGGATATAGACAGGCTTATTGATGTATTGAAACACCAGAATGCCGTGAAGCCACGGTCTGTTTTCAGCCATTTTGTAGGAAGCGACAGTCCCGACTTTGACGATTTCACGCACCGGCAGTTTGAGCTTTTCGACAAAGGAAGCCGCCGGATTCAAGCGTCATTCCCCCATAAAATACTAAGACACATCTGCAATAGTGCCGGTATAGAGCGTTTCCCGCAGTATCATCTGGACATGGTACGCCTCGGATTAGGGCTTTATGGCATCAATCCGATCAACAACAAGGTGATAAATAACGTATGTACGCTGAAGAGTGTTATCCTCCAGATACGTGATGTTCCCCAGGAAGACACCGTAGGATATAGCAGGAGAGGGGTTCTGAATCGTCCAAGCAAAATAGCCGCCATCCCCATCGGGTATGCGGACGGACTGGACAGACACTTGGGAAGAGGAAACGCCTATTGTCTGGTAAATGGGTGCAAAGCATCCTATGTGGGCAATATCTGTATGGATGTGTGCATGATTGATGTGACCGATATACCG
>CAVEJA010000119.1:551-4916 GCA_963615745.1 Duodenibacillus sp. | reverse complement strand
ATATAAATGTTCTTATTACCTATTCAGCAATCTGTCATATTGCATCCGTATTCTCTCCCCGACTTTCTCCCAAGTTATGGAATCCACTTCCTTCTTCCCCTCGATACTCAGGTATCTATGCAGGGAATCGTAATGGCATAATGCGTACATGGCCTCCGCCATGGACTGAATGTCCCAGTAGTCCGTCTTTATGCACTTGCTCAAAATCTCCCCACAGCCAGACTGTTTGCTGATAATAGAAGGCACGCCACACTGCATCGCCTCCAATGGGGAGATGCCAAAAGGCTCTGAAACGGAAGGCATCACATACACATCACTGTCCCTGAAAGCCTCATATACCTGGTCTCCCTTCATAAAACCAGGGAAATGGAAACGGTGGGAGATGCCTTTCCTTGCCGCCAACTCTATCATGGCGTTCATCATATCCCCGCTTCCCGCCATACAAAAACGTATGTTGCGGGAACGTTCTATGACCAGACGTGCCGCCTCCACGAAATATTCAGGACCTTTCTGCATTGTAATGCGCCCCAGGAAAGTCACAATTTTCTCCTTTTTCTCCGAAAAAGGCTTGCGCCGATTCACCATTTCCTGTATTCTCTCTGGAAGCGGATATACCGCATTGTGCATGACTATGCACTTGTCGGGATGCTGATAATAATGATTGATTACCGTCTGACGGGTCAGTTCACTCACGCACATAATACAATCCGCATGGTCCATTCCGTCCTTCTCTATCCCATACACCGTGGGGTTTACCTGCCCCCGGCTACGGTCAAAATCCGTAGCATGGACATGAACAACCAGAGGCACACCTGCCAATTGCTTGGCATAGATGCCCGCAGGATAGGTCAGCCAGTCATGGGCATGGATAATGTCAAACTGCTGCTGGCGGGACACGACACCCGAAACAATGCTGTAATTGTTGATTTCCTCGAAGAGATTGTCAGGATAGCGGCCCGAAAACTCTATGCAGCCCAGATCATCCGTGTGGATATAGCGGAAATCCGCATATATCTTGCCTCGCAATTCATAATACAAATCGGGATTCATCCGTCCTCCGATCCTGTTCTCAACATACGCTCTGTCCACATCATGCCACACCACAGGCACACAATCCATCGGAATAATCTTGAGAAAGCTTTGATCTTCGTCACCGTGCGTCTTTGGCAGACAGAAAGTGATGTCCATATCCGGCTGCAAGGAAAGTCCTTTCGTCAAGCCATAGCTTGCCGTTCCAAGGCCTCCCAATATATGAGGAGGGAATTCCCATCCAAACATCAGTACTTTCATTGTCTCTGTCTTTTGTATCTCACATCAAGAAACCCTTAATTGTTCTCTTCAAAATCATCGAGCAAGCGTATGGTTCTGAGAATGCCCGCTACATTCATCGCAAAGGAATTGGCCCCGCGAGCCGTAAAAGGAGGATTCCCGTCATACATTTCAGATATAGAACCCAAGGAATGATAGAACAACTCCTCCTCATAACCTATCAGCTGGTTCTCAATGAAACCAAGACCGCTGCGCTTGTATATGCGGAGATAGGCTTCCAGATAAAACCCGGTCAGCCACGGCCATGCCGTTCCCTGATGGTAGGCGTGGTCACGCTTCCATTGCGAACCCTCATATATGGGATTGTATGCTCCGCTTTTGGGCGTTAAAGACCTTATTCCTTTTGGAGTCAGCAACTCCCGCGTGCAGACATCCAACACTTTCTTCCCTTCCTCACGTGTCAAAGGGGAGAAATGCAAGGCTATTGCGAACAACATATTAGGACGAACATCCCAACTGACATTTTCTCCGTCCACATAATCGTATAGATAACCATACTTGTTGATGAAGACCGAGCGGAAAGAATCACCCGTTTTCTTCGCCAACTCGTGATAATATTCCGATTTCGCCTGATGTCCTGTGACCTTGAGCATCTCCTCCCAGAAGCAAACCGCATGATACCAGAGGGCATTGAACTCTACGATATAGCCGGAACGGGGAATGACAGGATGACCGTCACTTTCCGAATTCATCCAAGTAACCGCCATATCCCGCCCTGAAGAATAGACCAGACCATTGTCATGCAAGAACAAATTGGGATGTTTCCCGTCTAAAATGAAACGGATAATCTTATCTATGAGCTTCCCATATTTCCTGAAGCACTGTTCCAGAGAAGTGATTTTCGCATATTGCTGCAAACTCCATACCGCCCAAAGCATTACATCCGGCTGATAGACCTCATAAACCTCCACACTCACTCCCTCTCCGCTCATCCATTGAAGCAGGGCTTTGGAAGCTGTCTCCATGTATTGCTCGAAATGCTTAGTCTCTCCCAGGTAAAGGGTCAGTCCCGGCAAGGCTATAAAGAAATCTCTGGCACGACATTTGAACCACGGATAGCCCGCTATCAGGTAATGCTCCCCGTCTTTCTCTATATGGAACTGGTGCGCTGAGCGTACCAGACAAGTATAGAAATCCGTCATAGCGTCGTATTCAGCCGTCTCTTTCGTCATGGCACGTTTCATCACCAACGGTTTCATCTCCGACAGTCCTGCGGAGAAAACTATACTCTCCCCTTTCTTTATCGGGAACTCAAAGAAACCGGGACAAAACAAGTCCTCGTTGGACGAATAACCACGCTCGCGCTCCTTGGGATAATCCAAGCCCATATACCAATCCGGCACATAGACAAACCCATTCTTCTTACTTAGCTGCATGAACAGCTCCGGATAGCCTTGGTACATACACATTTTTATACCGTTAGCCACCTCTTCATAACCTGTATTGCAAGCACCGTTGCGATGGGTAAACTCCCTTACACTGCGAAAAGCGAGAAACGGACGCAAACGAAGCGTCGTAGGAGAATGGGCATCCAGCAGAGTGTACCTTACCAACAGCCGGTGTTCGTTGGAGAGAAAGACGAGTTCCTTCTGCAAAATAACACCGCCCACCCTGTAAATCAAGGTAGGCACTTTCTCCCACTCGAACTTTACTATATATTTATGTCCCTTTGGACTAAAGTTGTCTCCCTGAAATTTATGGATTCCCAGATTGAATTCCGCACCATGCTGGATAACCGTCTCGTCCAAAGAGGACAGCAGCACATGGTTTTCGTTGTCCAAAGAAGGAACTGGAACGACCAACAGACCATTATATTTCCGTATATTGCACCCCACAAGCGTTGTACAGCAGAAGCCACCCGCCCTGTTCGACAGGAGCATCTCCTTATCCATGGATGCCTGCAGGTTGGTCATCTGGTTCTTGTCAAAGGTTAAATAGCTTTGTTTCCTCCATTTCAAATCACCCATATCCAGTAATTATTGTTACTACACTTGTCAAAAGACATTTTCTCTTCCCTTTCAAAATTACTGAATTTATCCTTAAACCCGAACTCTTTCGAGGAAAAAGATTTTTCTTGAAGAAAAAGAAAAGGAAGCAGTCGCCACAACAGCAATCTGCCTCCCTCTCTAACAATCAAAAATACAAACTATAAAAGAAACCGTTGTACAATACCTACTTTATCTTTTCTATCTTATATTCCGCACTATACAGCACATACCTTCTGCGATTATCGGTATCCTCATCCTTTATTCCATATTCCAGATCACCCGGAGAGGACACCACGATACTGTCTATTACCACCTCGGGAAGTCCCAACAGATGATACTCGGAGTGTGTCTCCTGAAAAGGAGCTTTTCGTTCTTCAACTCTCGTGACCCTTTCTGGCGAGCCATAAGGAACAGGACGGGTATAACTGCTGTCCGCAGTTCTGACAAAAGCTGTCAGACCGCCCATATTGCTGAAAGCTCTTACCGTCATTCTATAGATTCCCGGAGAGAAACTACTGGAATTAATGTCCGTAAAATCCCATGTCTTCACGAAATGAAGATGCCCGATACTGTTATATACAGAATCCCTTACAAAGAAATCATCGTCGTCATCCCCATCAGGCACGCCCTCTTCAAAAGCCTCATAACACCGTTCCCAGTTTTTTGACATATAATCAGATGCGGAATAGCTACCAGGAATCTCCTCGGCCGCCAGAACACCCTCCAGCCTTTTCATCTTGTCTGCGAACATAATGCTGCTCCCTATCACCGACAACAGAGAAAGCAGTCCCGCCACACACCACAAAATACGCTGACGAACAGCCATACGGCGTGTTCCGAAAAGAGTCATTATATGGTGTATTATACAGAAGAACGGTATGCCCAGAAACAGTATAATGGAAACCATCATCCACCAAAAGTTCAAAGACGCTTCTCTGGCTACAGTAAGGACTATAGAAGACACCAAATCCGAATCCTCTATACCAGAGAATATGCCATAAGGAACTCCCATATTAAACGTGCTGCAAACAGCTATGACAGAAACTAT
>CAVEJA010000119.1:0-491 GCA_963615745.1 Duodenibacillus sp. | reverse complement strand
TGTAGAGACAATACCGTCCTTGCCCCGGTTCTTCTCTTCCCCGGTATTCACTACCGTCTCGCCTATAGAGTCAGGCGTAATCGGTTTTCCCATCATCTTCAGATAGTCCTCCGCAGTCACCGCCTCGGGAATCACAATCCACAGTATGACATAAATCAAGGGAATATATAGTATTTTTGATATAAACACGGGGAAGATACACAGCAGAACCAACGCCACTCTCCACCATCTGACATCCCCGCCAAAATAGTGGGAGAACCCCATCAAAACGCCTCCTATCTTACCTCCACGGGTATCCCTATACAGTTTCCTGCGCACCTCTTGCGCTTTTTCCTCTTCCTTTTCCACCTGCTCTCTACCGCAGTTTCCGTCATCCATTTCTTCCGGTTTGCCTATTCGGGAGATAATTTCCTGCACATGCTCAATGGTAATAGACTCTACTCCACCCTGCACAAGCTCGCCAAACAACTCCGCAATACGCCTCTCTATAT
>CAVEJA010000118.1:0-12618 GCA_963615745.1 Duodenibacillus sp. | reverse complement strand
CCTTAATACTGTCAAGCAAGACCGGATTCACATAGAAATGCTTATATCCCGGCTGTGCCTCGTCCAGTCTCACTCCTGCCAGATCCCGATACAGCCACACCAAGCCGCCCCCAAACATAGGATGATTATGCGAATCCCTGCCATCCCATTGCTCCCAAGTCACCGTAGCACCTTGTGCAATCCAGTAGCCGAAACTTGGAAAGTCCGTTTTATTCAGTGCGGAATACGCCACATCAGCAAGTCCGTTCTCTGCCAACACCTCAAAGAAATAGCGGGCAGCCAAGAATCCTGTATTGATATGTCCTTTATATTTGTCCATTATCTCCTTACGCAGGGTCTCCACAACACCAGCCTTACACTCCGCAGGAACACCCATGCGCAGAGCAAATACATTGCTCCCATAATCGCCATAAGACTTCAACTTACTATCATAGAATTTCCTGTGAAAAGCCTTTTTAATGCGTTCCGCCAGATGGAAATAATGCTCCGCCTCCACATTTCTCTGCAAGACCCGGGCTGTTCGGGCTGTATTATCCAGACACAACCATAGATAAAAGGTATGGACCAACTCGTCGGAGGGCACTTTGTAGGCAGGAGCCCAGTCCCCGAGATTAAACCATTGGTTGGGTTTCTTCTCTCCCACATTGGATTTCTGCTGCCACATCGTACTGTCTGGAGTAAGCCACTGGAGCATATCATCCAAGTGCATCTTCATAGCAACATAGCTATCTCGCAACATCCTGATGTCTCCATAGTGCAAATAAAACTCCCAAGGCATAATATTCATTGCCGCTCCCCAGGCGACACCCCCTCCGCAACCCGGCTGCCAGGGAGCACCATTCGGCACATAACCAGTCATGGTATCTTGAACATCCCTTATATCCCTAATCCATTTCTGATAGAAAGCAGCGGCATCAAAATTGGACATCACCATGGAACATACCGCCTGTCCGTCTCCCGTATACGGAGACCGCTCGCGATGCGGGCAATCACTGGCTATGCAACCATGCATATTGTCCAACTGGGAACGTTGCCATATATCAACTATTCTATTAAACAAAGGGTTATCACATTCAAATTCCGCTGAGACAGGAACATCCGTATTGACGGCCTCCGCCTGTAACTGGTCGGCAGCAAGCGAGGAAATACCAGAGATAATAGCCTTGCTGAAAACATACCAAGTGAAACGGGGCGCATAAGAAACCGGATTCGAGTCCTTAAAAACATACTGTTGTTTCCCTAAAGGCGACTCGCACACATATTTCACACTAAGAGTATCTCCTTTTTTACCTTTCACACCAAGGAATCTAATCCATCCAGACACCTCTTTTCCGAAATCAACTTCAAAAATCCCGTCATCCACTTTCCGCAGGGAGACAGGGCGTATAATCTCTGTTATCTTATCCGACGGTGATGCCTGCGCAGTCAATTTCCCCACAGGAGATGTGGCAAGAAGCGCATTTTCCCACTTTTTATCATCCACACCCGGATCTCCCCAAGAGGAATCCTCATCCCGGGAATCATACAGCTCTCCCACATAAGGTCCATTTTCCTTTATGGCGGAACGCTTCGTCTTCCACGTGGTGTCCGATGGAACGATCTCACTCGTTCCATCCTCATACGTTATCATCAGCTGGCATAGAAGAGTCGGTTTCCCGAAGGAACTCACCCAATTGGAAACACATTGGTAGAAGCCATCCCCTAAAATCACTCCTATCGCATTCTTTCCGTTCCGAAGATTGTCCGTAACATCATAGGAAAGATATAGAACTCTGTAATCTCTGAAATGCGGTTCGAAAGCAATATACCGCCTGTTCAAATCATCACGGGTCGTATAATTTGTAAAATTCGGGACCAAATAATCATCTCCGACCCGATTGCCATTCATATACAGTTCAAAATATCCCAGACCCGATATGAACATTTTTGCCTGTCTTACCTTCTTGTGAACAGTGAATGTCTTGCGAAACAGAGGAGCGGTCTTGTCCCAAGAGGCACTGATCCACTTGCCTTTCCATTCCTCCGGATTCAACAATCCCATTCCCCAACGACCAGGTTCGCTCCATGAGGACGGCTGTCCTTTCTGATTCCATACCATAATACGAAACCAATAGTCCCCGCCACTACTCAAAAGTTTCCCCTCATACGGAATCAATACGGACGATTCTCCCTCACGCTTCCCAGAATCCCAGGCATTACACCGTCCTTTCAACAAGTCCTCCCGGCTTGTAGCGACCTGAATACGCCACGCCTTTTGTTTCTCTCCCCTCGCCGAAGGAGAGGAAGGGAGATTTATCCATGAGAACCGGGGCGTTCCCACATCCAGAACGGAAGGGTTTTCCATGTGCTCCACCCGAAGAGAACTCACCTGAAGCCGAGCCATACCCGCTCCACTTCCCAACAACAAGAACAACAAAAAGAAAATTTTCCGCATAAGCCAAATATTTGTATTTTCTATCACAGGGTTTCCCTTAAAGCCTTACACCATATTTTATATCCTTCCTCCTTTAAGTGCAAGCCATCTGTGGTAAGTTCCAACCGCATAGAGTTGGATTTCTCTTCTTTAAATAGAGGGAACAAATCCATATAGCGCACGTTCCTTTTCCTTGCATATTCCCGCAACTCAGCATTGATTTGAGGTATCAGATCGGTTTTTCCTTTCAAACGGCTATAACGCCCGGTACTTTCATTTATAGGAAGAAGGCTCTGCAGGTATAGTTCCGTTGCCGGACTCTCCCTGCGTATTTTTTCCACTATCATCTGTATATTCCCCACAATACTATCCTTGGCAGCGTTGTGAGAAACATCATTTATCCCTATCATCAGATATATACGGCGAGGATGTCCTTTTATAATAGGGTACAAACGGTCATACACTCCCAATGCCTCATCGCCAATAATACCCCGATTAACGACATGATTGCACTTCAACCGCTTGCTCCAATCACCGCCTCCCTCTGTAAGACTATTGCCCAACATTACTATATCCTTGGGAGTAATTTCTGGTTGTCGGTCAAATTCCGCCATCCTTTTGTAATAATAATCCGTGTAAACACGGGGATTATCCTTTATGCTTGCCGCCACGATGTTTGAAACTAAGGAGCGCAACCTTACTACGCCCTGCCCATCCTCAGGATGAACAGCGTTTATCAACATTATCAATCCCAAGTCCGCATCCGGGTCTACCACTACTGTAGTGCCTGTATACCCCGTATGGCCATAAGTATTCCTGCCGAACAGATCTCCATTACAGGAAGAATATGCTGAGTGAAGATCCCATCCCAGCGAGCGTCCGAAGCGTTCAAACCCATAGGGCATTGTCGTCATCGCCTTCACTGTGGCGGGAGACAATATGCGCACACCGTTCCACTCACCCTTATTCAAGAGCATAGCCACATAAACGCCCAAATCCTCCGCACTCGCAAATAGTCCCGCATTGCCGGAAATCCCCCCGTTCATAATACGGGCCAAGGGGTCGTGCACGCTTCCCCGCAATACCGTTCCGTCCTTTTGCTTTTCTGTCGGGGCAATAACTGGCAACAGACTGTCGCCCGGAAGGTATCCCGTATGGCACATCCCCAAGGGCTCAAACACACTTTTTTCCGCATAATCCTTCAGGGATTCCCCTGTAATATTTTGCAACACATTCTGAAGCGTAATGAAATTCAGACAACTATATTTCATACGTACCTCCGGGGCTGTATCCCGCTTGCAGGTTGAAATATACTCCATCAAGCCTTTAGGATTCGGATTGCCATATTTCTCCGCTATCTTCTGGACAGGCCCATAGGGAGGAAGTCCCGAGGTATGGGTCAATAAATGAATGATACGTATGGTCTCTTCCTCTTTCGTTCCCTGTTTCCAATTTTCAAATTCTGGAATATATCTCCTCACAGGGTCTAAAAGACGAAGTTTTCCCTGTTCCAACAGTTTCATGATACATGTCGCTGTTCCTATCGGTTTGGAACAGGAAGCCATATCGAAGATGGTTTCCGTAGTCATTTTCTCCGTTTGGGGATAGACACTACGATTTCCATAGGCTTTCAGGTATGCCATTTTGCCATGACGCACCACCGCAAGTACCGCACCCGGAATCCTCTTTGCCTTTATCTCCTCGTTCAACACACTGTCTGCAAAAGACAGTTGGCGGCTATCCAACCCGACTTGTTCGGGAAGGACTTTCTGAAGATGCTGTGCAGAACAGCTGAATACGGCAATTCCTATCAGTAGAACAGAGATTCTTTTCATACCCACTCACACGTTTTGTTCCTTGTAAGCATCCACGGCTTTCTTCGCAGAGCCATATCGGAGAAGCAACTCCTTGGCATTTTCATAAGGCAGACCCAATTCCTCCACTACCATGCGGGTTCCTCTATCCACCAGTTTCTTGTTTGTCAGCTGCATATTCACCATCTTGTTGCCTTTAACTCTCCCTATCTTTATCATCAAGGAGGTGGATATCATATTCAGCACCATCTTCTGAGCCGTCCCGCTCTTCATTCTGGAACTTCCTGTCACATATTCCGGTCCTACGACCGTCACCATCGGGACTTCGCAAGCCTCCGTTATGGGAGCTCCCGGATTGCTGGTGATACATCCGGTAAGAATGCCTTTTTCCCTGCTGCGCCTCAACGCCCCGATAACATAAGGGGTAGTCCCTGATGCCGCTATGCCAATAACGGAGTCGTTTTCAGTGATTCCCTGAGCCACAAGCTCCTTCCAGCCTGCCTCTTCGTCATCCTCAGCTTTCTCCACCGGGTTTCTCAGAGCCGTATCGCCACCTGCGATAAAGCCCACAATCACCGTGGGAGGCATTCCGAATGTGGGAGGTATCTCCGATGCGTCCAGCACTCCAAGTCTGCCGCTAGTACCCGCACCCAGATAGAAAAGACGACCTCCCCTTTGTATACGGGGCAGAGCCTTGGTCACAAATTCCGTAATAGAGGGTAGAATATTCTGTACAGCATCCGCCACACGGTGATCCTCCGCATTAATATCCCTCAAAATCTCATCCACAGGTTTCTTCTCCAAATTATTATACAGAGAAGATTTTTCCGTTATTTTCTCAAATGACATATTTATTGCTTCTATTTCTATTATACAACTAATCCAACTCGTCTTCTCTGACTATAATTTCACATATATCTTTTTCCTATATAATATATATGCTACCGCCCAAGTCAGAAGGAGTATCACGATGGAGAACATCAGAGAACTCAGTTTCCCCTCTCCGAACACGGGGTTTAACAAGAGACGGCATATCGCCCCATGAATACTGTACATTCCTCCGTCAGCCCTTTCTATGGGAAGTTTCCATGCGGAAAAGCCGATACTGTAAATATCCGACAGAACGAAGCAGAACAACGGATTCATACCTATGACATGGAAAAAGCCACTCCATTTCTTTATTCCTTTCACATCCAACAACCAGGTAAGCAATGCCAGCATGGCACTACCCGCCCCGCATGTCATCAGCACGAAAGTAGGAGACCAAACACGCTTGTTCAGCGGACAGCCATACTGGAACAGATAGGCGAATATCATCGCCGCGACCCCGAAAAGAAAGAGTTTCTCCATCTTCTCTTGAACAGTAAGGGGTTTCATCAGTATCTTTCCTATCTGAAAACCGATTAACACATGCGCTATGCCCGGAAAACTGCTTAAAAAGCCTTCGGGATCGAAGTTGAAATCATTGTCGGGACTATAACGGTACATGTGGTCTCCCAATATTGCGGCATCCACTTTCGATAAAATATTCTCACCCGTCTGGTCAAATCCATGCCCCACGAGCAACAGTATCGCATAGGCAGCCAGAATAAATATGATGATTGGATTCAGATATTTCGGCTTTACGCTCAATGCAACAAGAGCGGCAAGGAAATAACATACCGCCAACCGTGCCAGTACTCCAGTAAGGCGCATCCCTTCAAAATGGATATTTCCTCTGCATATCTGGGCAAACAGTATGATCAGTATTCCCACAATATATATACCCAGTCCCCGTTTCAGTACTTTAAAAAATGACTGGAAAGACAGTTTGTAGTCGTATTTCTTCAAGCTGAAACACATAGACACTCCCATCACAAACATGAAGAAGGGGAATATAAAGTCAGTTGGGGTCACTCCATTCCATTCCGCATGATCCAATGGGTAGTACATAGAACTCCACGAACCAGGATTATTCACAATTATCATGGCGGCTATCGTTATACCCCGGAGGATATCCAACGACAGCAGACGCCCACTTTTCTTCGTTTCTGTTGCTTCCATCATGGCTTACTTGCTGAAAAAGTCAAGAATATTGTTCATTATCTCATTGCGAGCCTCGCTTCCCTTTATACTCTCGAAAGGAAATCCAAGAATACAAGTACGGTAATCCGTCCCTTTATAGGCGACTCCCGCACTTATCTCATTCTCCGGATAACGGTAAATCGTATACGCATTCTCCTCCGCAGGCACAATTCCATCAGGAGACTCTACCACGTAAGATTTGTCGTTCACCTCATTATAATAGTTGTACACAGAGGAACACCGTCCAAAAGGAGAGTTCACCGCCTTTATTTCCCCGGTTTTAGCCGCACGGCTCTCGCGCAACTCATATTTCAATATGTTCTTCGCAAAATCCTTATCCTCTTTCAGACTACCTCCCGCATCAGGATTGTCCCAGAAATCGCTGGCAACATAAGCACCAGAGGCGAAGAAGCATCCGCCACCTTTGCAAAATCCGGCAATCTTTTCCTGCATTGCAGAGGTGAAAGTCTTAAACTGCAATGGCTTAATCCCTCCTCTGCCTGTCTTGGTCTGTTTTTGCTTACCCAGAATCCAGTCCACCACTTTGTAATCTTTCAAGGAAACAGTACCGTCTTCCACCGCCTCATTGCTTGTAGAAATGAAAGACCATCCTGATGCCAGAAGAGAAGCCCCATGAAGTGCGGGATAATCGAAAGTGTTCCCCGCTACCACCTCTTTCTCATAATCAGCACGGCTACCCCCGAAACCAGGAGAATCATCGGTAGTCCAATTCACCTCGCGACGGAATTCCTTCATCGAGCCCACATAATTGGTCTCACGGATATAAGGAACTCCGTGATCCACATCATCCAAGAAGCCTGCCAAAGTAACATCCGCAGGAGGAACAGCCTTAAAGTCCGCAGGACCACAGATACGGTCGAAGCCGCTCACCACCAAAGCAGTGCCTTTCTCACGAGAGGATCTTCCGACAGAAAGAATCTCACTTGGGAAACTCTCCCCGCCTTTGTTCACCGCAGTAACTTTGAAACTGCATACCAGCTCCGTAGGGATGGAACAAGTAAATGTCGTACCCTTTTTCACCAATGTTCCATTATCGAAATCCCCGTCTCCTATTCTTTGATAAACGATATAGTGTTCCGCCACAGCCGTAGGTTCAAGGCTGTCAGCCACAGGTCTCCAGGACAATGTCACCT
The DNA here is from genome assembly GCA_963615745.1 of Duodenibacillus sp. Taxonomy (GTDB): domain Bacteria; phylum Bacteroidota; class Bacteroidia; order Bacteroidales; family Bacteroidaceae; genus UBA6382. The sequence continues at coordinate 5,173 of CAVEJA010000118.1, read as the reverse complement.
GACCATCCTGCTCAAATTTCATAGCCAAATGGTCGGGAGCCAATGGCTGGATACAGTATTCCGTTCCATACTGGGAGCATATAAACTTGACGATTCCTTTGTATATGGCCCGGCTTGTGGAGAAACGGAAACGGGGATCCAGCCCGTAACGCATATCCGTGAAGTTATGATGTGACAGCAACTCCAGCAATGCGGCGGGAACTTTCGGCCAAACCGCCTCGCTGTATGGCTTGTTCCAAATGCCCCGATGAGTCCATTTGGGCTCGTATGTCCGGCGGAGGTCACTGACAATCTGCTCCTGAATATCCTTGCACAAGTATTTTGCCAACTCCCGTGAAGCCCCGTTAGAGAAGATTCCGCCATTGTTGTATTTCTTCTCGTAGTCACAAATCAGCAGAGTGCCCACTATGGTGTCCTTTTTGAAAGAACCGGCATCCGTATGGAAAGCCAGAGACAAATCAACAGGTATGTTCAACCCTCCATAATTGGGGGCGACCATACTTCCGCCTGCAAGCCAGTTCACCCAGAACCCACGGCTCTGGTAATCGTCTTTGTAATCGTCCTTTCCGTCGTTTCTGGAATAGATACTGTCCGGCACGCCAGCCCACTGCATCCAGTAGCGCGCCCCCTCCTTATACTTAGGATAGCCACTCAGTTTGTAGCCATGATTGATCGTATCTCCCAAGACCGCACGAGCGACATTCCCCTGACCACCGCCAATCTTTATGGCATCAGCGGTAATGATTTTCCCGTTTTTGGCAGACAGATTGGAAAGTTCCACCCTGTTCTCCGAGTTTTTCCCTTGTGAGAATCTATAAAACCCTAAGAAAATCCAAGTGCCGCCACCCATCGTCTGGTTCACTTTCACCGTTGTTTTCTGCCCTTTATGGTATATTGTATAACGGGCATCCTCCGCACTTTCCGGGAAAGACTTGTAGGAAACATACACACCATACTCTCCCTCTTCGGGGAAACTGGGAGTCCACACAGCCTTGCTCTCGTTCTTTTTGACTGTCTTTATCTCCCTATAAGAGCCGTCCTTAAATGGATTCTCGTAATCCTTATACACAGGATGAAGATTGGCGAAGCCTGTACCAGCCCCTGTCTTCCATATCTCCTTTCCGTTATACTCCGAATAGGAGCTTCCTACAGACGATTTGTCATTATCAACAATTATCTCATGCTTGTTGATATCCCTTTCTCTGGGCATCAGCACCGTCGCTCCCGCATTCTCCAACATGGGAACGAGGAAAGGAAGCACATAACTCTCCGTATAAATATCCTCTACGGTCTGGAAAATACGCGCTCTCTGCCACATCCATCGGTCTTCCTTTTGATTGAAATACCGTCCGTGGCTTGCCCACATGGCGATATGCTTGTTCGCCAGTCCCAAAACAGGCTGGTACGCCTTGGAATCATTGTAAATCAAAGGTGTCTTCACCTTGTGGGCGAATTTCCCCAGAGAGTCGGGAGTTTCCAGAACCTGACCCTCGCACCAGCATACTGTCATTGCCAGGAATAACAGTACAGATATTTTCTTTATCATATTCTATGTATTACTGTTTCTTGTTTCGTAACAATACTATCTCTCCACTCGTTTCGGTCATCAGAACCGCTCCCTTTCTAACAGGAACTACCGTGTTGATAAAGCTGTTTCCCACTTTATGCTTCCACAGAAGTTTGCCAGTCTTTCCCTCGACGGCAACAACCAACCCGTCCTTCGTACTGCTATACACAACGCCATCCTTTTCGGGAAGCATGGTTGTGGCATGCTCATAGCCGAAGCCCGCATTACACCCCCACAACTCTACCGGTTTGTCCGGATTCGCCTCGTAACACAGGATGGAGTCCTGCATGGTTTTGGCATACAAACGTTTCCTATCCTTGGATATACCCAGGCTCTCACGCACTCTGCTCGCCCTACCTTTCCAGTTCTTTGTACGCCAGAGTTCCTTTCCTGTCTTCAGATCTATCGCCGTCATCGCCCTTTCCGGGTCTACCACATACACGGCTTTTCCGTCACTAACAGGCCATACTCCGGCAGCGGAATAGTGCAATCTTCCTTTCAGATGCGTCCAAGTCCATTCAAGTCCGCCCGTTTTCTCATTCAGCGCATACACTGTATTGTCCCATGCGCCGAAGATAACCTTGTTGTCTATCAGCAGAGGACGGGTCACGACATAGCCCTCCACCTTGTCATATATCCAGAGTTTTTTCCCTGTCTTTATTGAGACAGCCCTCATTTTATGGTCACTTCCTGCCACGAAAGCCACTTTGCCCTTCACCGCAACAGAACCCATTTGAGCCTCATCCGTCCGTATTTTCCATACCAACGCTCCGTTCTTTGCGTCAATACAATATATATTATGGTCGGTACTTCCCGCTATGACCTTTCCGTCCGCCACAGCCGGGTTTCCCACAATCTTCCCTCCAAGAGAGACAGACCATACTTTTTTCCCTGTGTTCAACTCATAGCAAGTCATCTTCCCCTCGTTATTACCCACATAGCTGTACTTTCCGCACACAGCCGGAGAGCTGTAAATACTCACGCCACTCTCTATGCGCCACACCTCTTCCACCTGATTGTATTCCTTATTCACACGGAAATCAGGATATTTCAGGGCATGTCCTTGCGGATCATACGGGATATTCTTCATGGAAGCGGAAGCCCACGGACGGGGAGACTCCCCTACATTATGCTCATAGACGATGATTGAGTCCTGCCGAACCTCATATTCGGTATAACCAACCTTTTTGTTCTTGTCCTTCAAATTGCTTCTTCCCAAAAATCCAGGGATGCCATCATAACTGTGAATCAGGTTCACATGATAATGTCCGCCTATCATACACACCGGACTATACTTCCTCAGGGAATCCGTTGCCTGATACCAGTTGTCCACATCCCCCTCTTTGAGCGGATAATGCGTCACCACAATCAGTTTCTTCCCTTTTCCTTTCGCGCGCATCTCCTCGCCTACCCAACTCAAATCCTGCGGAGCGACATGCCCATACGCCATCCGGACAAAAGGCCCTGTGTTGAATCCGAGGAACAACACCCCCTTATGCTCGAACTCGATGCGGTCGCCGCCAAATAGTTGGTTAAATGTTTCCAATCCGCTCTCCGTCCAGGTTGTCTCATGATTGCCACAAAGAACATAGTAAGGCTTGTTGAATTTACCCAGTTCCCCGGCTATCCACTTCAGAGAGGCGTTGTCGCCATTATCCGTCAGGTCGCCCGTCACCAGGACAAAGTCTATTGTGCTGTCCGCATTAATCTGATTCATGCTCTGCCGCAGATATTCCTTGGTCGCATCACTGCTGATATGAATATCCGTAATCTGAGCAAACTTAAAGTTCTCCCACGCCCCCGAACTGGCAAATGCCGCCGCGAACAGAAGAAATACTGAAATACTATGTCGGAACATCTTTATCCAATATGTTAAATTACAAGCAATATGTATTGCAAAGTTATGTTTTTTCCTAATTAAAACCCTATTTTTCTTTTTGAAAATATCCATCTGGCAACGAACCGCAAACATCCTTAGAGGGAAAAACAAGGTATGGCATACCGTCAAATCTCTCATAAAATCCCCGATTCGACGCAACAGCGTCCATGTCTCTCCAGCCCCCGGCATCCAACTCTGCGGATTAGCCTTCGTAACACGGCAGTTTAGGGGTTGAAAACAGGGAGTTTTCGGGACGTAACTCGCGGAGTTAGGAGTGCTAAACCGCAGAGTTAGCACCCGTAAAACGGTGACTTTTTTACTCGTCAAACTTTGACGAATAAAAATCAAAGTTTGACGAGTAGATTCCGTCCCCTGTCCGAGAACAGCCAACAGCCCTTTTCGGGAAAAAAGAAACTCCCTCCCAATTTTTCAGACAGTCCTGTTTACAACCACAACATCAAAGAGAAAGGGAATGAGTTTTCGCTCATTCCCTTTCTCTTCTCCAAAATTATTTAACGATTACCTCATTGGGCATCCTGGACGGGAGCGCATCTCCCTGGGCAGTCAGCTGATCCAAAATCCTGTATCTCGGCACACTGTCCTGGCCCAACTTCTTTACGCCCTGGTTTTTCTCTGATTTCTGAGAGGCTTTTGCCATAGCCGCACCCGATTTTGTCTGAGCTTCGCGCTCACTCCATTCGGACAACAGACAATAGCCCTCGCCAGACGGGTCTTTGACTTGCAGCTGCGGGACTTCCATCTCCTTTGCCTTATAAGGAATCCTTGACATATTCTGACAAGGCGTGATCTCCACACGGGCATACCCTTGCGTCAGTATACCCAATTCCTTTGCGGCAGCCCGGGACAAATCCACGGTAGTACCACCTCCCAAACGGTCATTCACCTTTACATAGACCTCTTTTCCCGTTTTGGGGTCACGTACTTTCAATATCGTCCCAAAAGGATAACTGTTGTGCGCGCAGGTAAAACTGTCCTTGTGATATACATCACCGCTGCTTGTCCGCCGCCCGTGAAATTTATTGGCGTAATATGTCGCCTTTCCTACTTTCACCTTTTGCGAAAGCCCAGAAGAGCATATCGAAAAAAATACTGAAACAAATAATAGACTTTTTACAAAATTCATTCATCTCGTTTTCGGATTTATCCACCGCCAAAGCCGTAATACAGAAAGCCTTATTTTCCTTATCCTACAGATTAGACTACAATAAGGAGACGGTGTATCCATCGCATTTCACATTGCAAAGGGACATTTTTTTTTCGAAACAGACAAGTTTTTGCACGTTAAACTTTTCTGATTTTCATAATTTTGCACTATCAAAGGTCGTATATCGGGGAGTTAAAATGTCTATCTCACCCTTACCAGACGGTGATTTGCACTTTTTAACACCAAGCACGGCTGTCCAACAGAAAAAAAGAACGCATTATGCACATCGGAAATATCAATTTAGGAGAAAAACCTGTGGTACTTGCCCCCATGGAAGATGTCACAGACATCGGATTCCGCACCCTTTGCCGTGAGATGGGAGCGTCTATGGTGTATTCGGAATTCGTTTCCTGCGATGCTCTCACCAGGCTTGTCAAGAGCACTCTCTTGAAACTAAAGATAAATGACAGGGAACGCCCGACTGCCATCCAGATATACGGGAAAGACCCGGCAGCCATGGCGGAAGCGGCACAAATCGTAGAAGCAACAAGCCATCCCGAGA
>CAVEJA010000117.1:1881-2326 GCA_963615745.1 Duodenibacillus sp. | reverse complement strand
GTCATAGCCTGTTCCTATTTTAATGAGAGATGTGATTCATTGTCTTCGGGGGACAGATTTTTGTCCCTTGTATCCCTTTTGGGGGACAATCTGGGGAAAAATTTACGAAAAAAATATGAAAACAGGCAGAAAGTATAGAGAAAAAGAGAAAATACAAATTCTCATAAAATCATTGATTTTTCGCACTTTACGGATTTATATTTTCTCTTTTTATGCTTTTCTTTTCTTTGTATCACTTGCCGACGCAGAAGTGAGAAAAGATGGAGTGAAGTATATCCGTAGAGGTAACTTCTCCTACAATGTCGCTGAGATGATACAGACATTCACGGAGATCTTGGGACACGAGGTCGGAGGGGATATTGTTGAGAAGCCCTTGTTCAGTTCTTTCCATACATTTCAAAGCAGCTGAAAGAGCTTCATAGTGTCGTAGATTGGTGACTGTGAA
>CAVEJA010000117.1:0-1824 GCA_963615745.1 Duodenibacillus sp. | reverse complement strand
AGAGAGTAACTCGTCTTTCAGCTCGCTGATATGCTGTTTTTCTTTGGCAGAGATAAGCAAAGTGGGGTAGGGAATTTGGGAGAGTTCCTGTTTGAGTAGTTCCGTTTCCATCTTATCCAACTGGTCACATTTGTTGCAGACAATCAGAACAGACTTTCCCTCTAAAGAGAAATCCTCTTTTTGACTGATGGAGAGAATCTCCTTTTTGTTTGCTTTCCAATCGGTGGTACAGTCCAATATCCACAGAATGATGGAGGATTGTTCTATTTTTTGATAGGTTCGTTCAATACCTATTTTTTCTATTTCGTTGTTTGTCTGTCTGATTCCTGCGGTGTCGATGAAGCGGAATAGGAATCCTTTGATGTTTAGAATGTCCTCTATGGAATCCCGGGTTGTACCTTTTATATCGCTGACAATTGCTTTTTCTTCTCCGATGAGCGTGTTCAGCAAGGTGGATTTCCCCACGTTGGTGTCCCCGACAATGGCCACGGGGATGCCGTTTTTGATGGCATTTCCATAGTGAAAGGAGTCTGCCAGCCGCTTGATTTTCTGTTTTGTGTCGTTCAGCAGCACTAATAAGTCCTTCCTGTCCGCAAACTCCAAATCCTCATGGTCGCTGAAATCCAGTTCAAGCTCCATGAGCGAGGTTATCTTCAGCAGTTTGTCCCGCAGCTCCTTGAACTCTTGGGAGAATCCGTTTCTCATCTGTTTCAATGCCAATCTGTGCGTGGAGGCACTCGTGGCTGCAATAAGATCCGCTACTGCCTCCGCCTGGCACAAGTCCATCTTCCCATTAAGGAAAGCTCTTTGCGTGTATTCTCCGGGAGCTGCCAACTGGCATCCTTCTTGAAGCAGCAGTTGCAATATGCGTTGGAGGATATATGGGGAATTGTGGCAGGATATTTCCGTAGCATTTTCCCCTGTATAGGAATGTGGGGCGTGGAATACAGATACCAGTACATCGTCTATGGCGTTGCCTTCAGAATCGACTATTTGTCCAAAGGAGAGGGTGTATGCTTTCACCTCGCTCAGTTTGTTGCTTTTCACTGGGCGGAATATGTTGTCTGTATAGGTGATGGCGTTTGAGCCGGACACACGTATAATCCCTATAGCTCCTCCTTGTCCTGTGGCTATAGCACAGATGGTGGTATCGGTTGGATTCATTTTAAATGGTTATATCCGTTCCAATACAAGTTTGATAAGCTCGTCGATGGAATTCTTGTATGAGGCGTTGGCAGTTCCTGCTCTTCTGTTGGCTATGACCATGCAGCATGTCATGGCTTTATGTCCCAGCAATTTTGACAGTCCTGCTACGGCACTGCTTTCCATTTCAAAGTTCGTTACCTTTAATCCCTCGTATTGGAATGTTTCTATCTTCTCGTTTTGTTTGGGGTCAGCCAAAGGGATTCTGAGTTCCCGCCCCTGTGGACCGAAAAAACCTCCGCAGGCGATGGTTATCCCTCTTACCATGTCTGTTCCCGCTATGCGGTTGATGAGGTTCGGGTCTGCGTCTATGACATAGGGGGCGCAGAGTAGGGAATTCCAATCCATGTGGCGGGTAAATTCCTCCTCCAGTTTCAAGTCGCATACCTCGTTTCTTCCGCTGTAAAAATTCAGCAGACCGTCAAAACCGATGCTTTTTACGCTGGCGATAAATGAGCCTATGGGTGTTTCGGGCTGCAGTCCGCCGCATGTGCCTATGCGTACGATTTCCAGCGATGTCAGTTTGGACTTTACTGTACGGGTGCTGAAATCAATGTTGGCCAGGGCATCCAGTTCGTTAAGTACTATGTCAATATTGTCGCAGCCTATTCCGGTAGACAC
>CAVEJA010000116.1:0-3791 GCA_963615745.1 Duodenibacillus sp. | reverse complement strand
GTGTTTACCTCAAGCGTCTTCCATACTGGCGGTAAGTCTGGCTCTGTATATCGGTCATAATGGGCAACGATAAAATCCTCACGACTTCTCTCTACTTCCTGTCTGATATGTTGCAGACAACCATTGAAAATGTCCGTGTTGCGGAAAAGAGTTTTGTCTTCGAACCAAAATGAACCATAGGCAAGCGAGATGTGGTGTATCATTTTCGAGCGCAAGGCGATTTCCACAGCTTGTATAGCTGAGAATATCAAACTGCGCAGTTTGCGGTCGAACTCATAGAGGTCTACTGCATTTTCAAAAAGACTGTTGGGTTTGAATAGGTGGTTTATCTTGTCTGCCTCCATAGGATGGAAGTAGTTTGCCAAGCGGAAGTAACTGATGACGCTCAAACAACTGATAGCCTTATCATCATCACGGATAATAAGCCCCACCCTGGTTCGCTGTTCTTCGGGAAGCGTGGTGGGAACTGTCGCTGCGAAAATACAATTGTTTCTTGAAATTGCAAAGGATTTTCGGAACTTTCTTTAGTTATACTGGCAAAATTGCTTGTTTTTATGACAAAATCTGTCAGATGACACGCTTTATAGGATGGGATACCTTGAAAGTTCCCCATCCTATAAAGCAGAGTCATTTCAACCATAGGGGCAATGCAAGAAGACCGATTACCGAATAGACTGTGCCAACGGGAATTTCATCCCAAAGTCGGACAGCTATATGCCTTCGCCTTGCCGTATGATGTTCCTGCCTTTTTTATGTGATTTGTATTTCTGTTTACTCTATCTTGCCCAGTTCCAGATGCAGCTCGTCGAGTTGCTTCTGGTCTACTGCGGAAGGTGCGTCCAGCATGACATCGCGCCCGCTGTTGTTTTTTGGGAAGGCGATGCAGTCCCGGATGGAGTCCAGACCTGCGAACAGACTTACCCAGCGGTCAAGACCGTATGCCAGACCTCCGTGGGGCGGTGCTCCGTACTTGAAGGCGTTCATGAGGAAGCCGAACTGCTCCTGCGCTTTCTCTGGAGTGAAGCCCAGTACTTCGAATATCTTGGCTTGCAGTACCGCATCGTGGATACGGATAGAGCCGCCTCCCACTTCAACACCGTTGCAGACCATGTCGTATGCGTCAGCCAGTACACTGGCGGGATCGGTGTCCAGCTTGGGAATATCGCAGGGTTTGGGTGCGGTGAACGGGTGGTGCATCGCCATGAGCCGCTGTTCCTCGTCGCTCCATTCGAACATGGGGAAGTCCACAACCCATAGGAGGGCGAACTTGTTCTTGTCTCTCAGTCCCAGTCTCTCGCCCATGAGAAGTCTCAGCTCGCAGAGCTGCTTGCGGGCTTTCATGGCATCTGCCCCGGATATGATGAGAATCAGATCCTCAGGCTCTGCGTTCATGGCTTTCGCCAGGGAGGAGAGAACCTCGGGAGAGTAGAACTTGTCCACGCTGGACTTCACCGTGCCGTCGCTCTGCACTCTGGCGTAAACCAGACCTTTCGCACCAATCTGCGGGCTTTTCACGAAGTTGGTAAGCTCGTCTATCTGTTTGCGGGTGTAGCCGGCGCAGCCTTTGGCGCAGATACCGCCGATATATTCCGCCTCGTTGAACACACCGAATTCTCCTGTGCCTTTCAGAACATCCATCAGTTCTACGAATTCCATGCCGAAACGCATATCGGGCTTGTCCGAACCGAAGCGTTTCATCGCCTCGTTCCATGACAAACGCAGGAAAGGAGCGTCTCCCAAGTCGTAGCCGCGCACCTCTTTGAACAGATATTTCGCCATTTCCTCAAAGGTGTTGATGATGTCGTCCTGCTCTACGAAGCTCATCTCGCAGTCTATCTGGGTGAATTCCGGCTGGCGGTCGGCACGCAAATCCTCGTCACGGAAGCATTTCACAATCTGGAAATAGCGATCCATTCCCGCCACCATGAGCAGTTGTTTCAATGTCTGCGGACTTTGTGGAAGGGCATAGAACTGTCCCGGATTCATTCTGCTGGGAACGATGAAGTCTCTTGCCCCCTCCGGGGTAGAGCCTACCAGGACGGGAGTCTCTATCTCAAGGAATCCTTTGGTGTCCAGGAAGTGCCTTACAGCCAGACAGAACTTGTGGCGCAGTTCCAGATTGGCTCTTACGTTGCTCCTGCGCAGGTCGAGGTAGCGGTATTTCATGCGGATGTCGTCACCTCCGTCCGTGTTTTCCTCTATGGTGAACGGGGGGACTTCCGACTTGTTGAGGAGAGTAAGCTCCTTTACCAGAATCTCTATCTCTCCTGTGGGTATCTTTTCGTTCTTGTTGTACCGCTCATTGACTATGCCGGTAACCTGTATGACATACTCGCGCCCCAGCGCATTTGCCTTCTCGCAAAGAGCGGCATCGTCGTTCTCGTTGAAAACCAGTTGGGTAATTCCGTATCTGTCTCTGAGGTCTACAAAGGTCATTCCACCCATCTTGCGGACTTTCTGAACCCATCCTGCCAGAGTGACTTTCTCTCCGGCATCGGACAGTCTTAGCTCGCCGCACGTTTTCGTTCTGTACATTATGATAAGATTTTGTTTGTCTGTTTTTTATTTACAAACAAAGGTACGAATATTTGCTGATATGCGGCAATCGTAATTCCGGGAAAACGGTGGATTCCGTTTGTTCCGCCCGTGTGCCGCTATCTGCTTCCCTTGCGCCTGTTGCACTCCTTGCAGAGCATCTGGCAGTTTTCCTCCACGGTTCTTCCTCCCTCTTTCCACGGGGTGATGTGGTCGCCCTCCATGAACTCATAGCCGAACTCCTTGTGGCACAAAGGACAGATATGGTTTTGTTTCTCCCATACGGCGTATTTGATGTCGTCGGGAAATGAGCGAAGATCCAGATAATGCTCGTCCCCGGTCAGTACGTAGGGTATGATTCCCTGTTGTCTCTGAATCTCGCTGTCCCGTATCAAGGCTGAGATTCTTTTTCCTAAAGTTTCCATGTCCAGAGTCTCCTCATGGTATCTGTCATAGAGCATAGCCCAGTCCAATCCCTTCATGATTTTGCGGAATTCCTTCGGGTTGAAATTGGTTATCGCCCAGTTCAGCACGTTCTGGAAGTAAGTCCACAGGTTGTTGGCGTTGGGATCATGCTGGTGAGCCGCCATATAGCCCACGATGCTCTGCGCTTTTCCCTGGCGTGTCTCGTGGTCTGCCATCCACTCAAGGGCTTTTTTCAGAAAGTCCTGGCGGTTGGCGATGCCGTTGATCAGGTCTTTTCCCAGTCGGTAAGCCCCGCAGTTGTTCTTGGAAAAGTGCTTTTTGGCATCGCTTACAAAAGGACCGGCGTATATGGCGTTGTTTATCTCCTGCTCGTTGAGCGGCTTCCCTGCGATGTTGATGGTCTTGAACCACTCCAGTTTCTCCGAAGCCTCTCCCTCGCATACGTAGATGGTCAGTCTGTAGTCCAGAATCCTTTTCTGTATGTCCGCAGGCTGGTTGAAGAAATTCAGGAAATCCACGCTGAAATTCCCCTTGACATAGTTGCAGAGTGACAGGGTTCGCTGCTGTCCGTCCATCACCTCGAAAGGACATTCGGCATCCTCGCTGCGTTTTACCCAGTACATCACGTTCAGCGGATAGCCGTTCAGAACTGTCCGTATTACGGCTTCCTGTTCTTTTTCGTTGTATATGAACTCACGCTGGTATGGCGGACGGATGTCCAGTCTGCCGTTGTAGCCGCGTATTCCCTTTTCGTCATTGTCTGCATAGCCTGTGGTGATTTCTCCCACGGTTACTTCTATTTGTTTAATGGTCATCATAAGGTTTTGGGA
>CAVEJA010000115.1:0-18598 GCA_963615745.1 Duodenibacillus sp. | reverse complement strand
CCAAGGATGCCCGTAGCGAAGACACCGCCATGATTCATGGCGGTGTCTCTGCTTGGTATGCCCTGGCATGAGCTTATTCTAACGTGTGCAAGTTCCGGGCAAGCCTTGATAGCGGGAATCGTCTATCCAAGAGCAAGGGCGTTCATCGTGAGATGGGAAAGTACGAAACCGCTGTATGCGAAACGGCACGTATGGTGGTGTGGGAGGTCGGTAAATACGAAATAGGAGGTAAACACCTACTATTGGTATTTACCTCCTACTTGATTTATAGTCGTGCTGTTTATTTTACAGGAATCTGTTTGAGGAGTGCCAGAACGAAGTTATAGTACTTCTCAACAGAGGGAATGTTGCAACGCTCGAAAGGAGTGTGCGGTGAGCGCAGGGTAGGTCCGAAACTGATAGCGTCCATTTCCGGATAGACGGTCTGGATAATACCGCATTCCACTCCAGCATGAACTACTTGGACGGTGCAGTCGGTGTGGTTTACTTCCTTGTATACTTTGCGGACAACTTCCACGATAGGAGATGCGTTGTTGGGTTGCCATGCAGGGTATCGTCCGTTATAGCTGGTCTGCATCCCTGCCATGGAGAAGGCGGCATTGACGCTCTCTCCCAGGTATTCCAGCATGGTCTCGCATGAACTGCGAACAAGGACATCGGTTTCCGCCTTTCCGTTGCCTATTTTGACGATTCCAAGATTGCAGGAGGTCTCTACGATGTTGGGGATGCTTGGGATTTGACGAAGAACGCCTGCGTGACAAGCCATGACAGCGTTGATCATATTGTCGCGAATCTCAGCGGGAACAATTTTGGCAGGAAGTTCCACGCTCTCACAAGAGAACTCCAACTCGTCCTCAATGCCGTGATATTCGTTCTTGAAAGTTTCTTCCCATTCCTCAACGAGGGCTTCCATGGCAGTTTTGTCGTCGGGAGAAAATACGAGGACGGCTTCCGCACGGTTGGGAATGGCGTTGCGCATATTGCCTCCCTCCCATGACGCAAGGTCTGCATCGAACTCCTGTACGGCTTCGTTGAGGAAACGGGCCATCAGTTTGTTGGCGTTCGCTCTTCCCAAAGAGATCTCCAAGCCGGAGTGTCCTCCCTTTAGTCCGTGCAGGGTTACCTTGAAGGCGATGTCTTCCTTGGCGGTATCCGCTTCCTGGTAGTCCAGTTCGCCTACGACATCCATTCCTCCGGCACAGCCTATGATGAACTCTCCCTCTGTCTCGTTGTCCAGATTCAGGAGGATGTCCCCCTGCAAGGTATCTTTCTCCAGATGATTGACACCATACATACAGGTCTCCTCGTCTACGGTAAACAGTGCTTCCAACGGGCCATGCTCCAGAGTATTGTCCTCGAACACCGCCATAGCGGTTGCCACGCCGATGCCGTCGTCAGATCCCAGGGTAGTTCCTTGGGCTTTTACCCAGTCTCCGTCTATGTAAGTCTGGATAGGGTCTTTCTCAAAGTCGTGTTTTGAATCCGCCGCTTTCTGGGGAACCATGTCCATGTGTCCCTCGAAAGTGACTACTTTCCGATTCTCGTAACCGGGAGTGGCGGCTTTGCGCATGATGATGTTTCCCGCATTGTCCTGAAATGCCTCGATGTTCCGTTCCTTAGCCCACTGCAACAGGAATGCCTGGACTTTCTCCAAATGCCCTGAAGGGCGTGGAACCTGTGTCAGCAGATGGAAATTCTGCCAAATACCTTGCGGTTTCAAATCTTTTATTTCCATGATAGCATGTATTAATTGGGTTATTGTATTTATGAATAGGCGGATTCTTTCCTGTCGGTTTTGAGGGTGAGGAAGCCATAAAGTCCGAGCAAGATGACCAAAAGGGTCTGGAAGGCATGGATAATCAAAGCAAACAGGATGGCGTTTCCCATACTGACACCGAATTGCATGAGAACTACCTTGATGGCGAAGTGCCAGGGCCCTGCTCCGTTGGGCGTGGGGACAAGGACAGCTACCGTAATCATGCAAAAGGCGAGCATACCGGCATGTATGTCAAGGTGACTGGTGAATGGGAATGCGTAGAACGCCAGATAGAAATGGAGGAAATAGCAGATCCAAATGGCGACAGAGTATATATAATATATGTACGCATGTTTGAGTTTTCGGACGGAAGAAAATCCTTGTGAGAATTTGGTGAAGATGTCCTTGAACTTCTTCATGGTTCGGAAGCGGAGGAAAAGGAATACAAGTCCTCCCGAGATAAGCAGAACGCAGACAATGGAGATGGCGCATCCTGCTATGGAGAATTTTTCAAAGAAGGATTCGGATGTCAGTCCCATGGTTTTGAAGAAGCGCAGAAAGGCGGGAATCTCGCAGACAAAGGTGATGGCGAGGATAACCAGCACAAGAACAGAGTCTATGATGCGCTCGGTGACGACTGTTCCCAACGCTGTGGGGAAGGAGGTGCGGTCTGTCTTCTTCAAAGTGGCGCAACGGGAGATTTCCCCGATGCGCGGGATAACCAGACTGGCGGCAAACGACATGTAAACGGCGGAGATACAGTTGCGACGGGAGGGGTGTTCTCCCAGAGGCTCCAACGCCATGCGCCAGCGCAGTCCTCTTAATATCTGAGGGATGATGCCAAAGAGCAGAGAGACGAGCAGCCATCCCCAGCGGGTGTGGTGGCGCAGCGTGTCCGTTACCCGTGAGAACGGGAAGTCCTGATATATCCAAAACAGAATACTGAACGCCAGAAGCAGGGATAGAACCACTTCTATGGCTTTCCGCATATTCCAAGTACTCATGGCGCAACTCCTTTCCTATGATATTTCCTCTGGAAAAACTGCAAGGCAAAGAGAGCGTACATACCCAAGGCTATCAGCAGGAGAGTATGTACGGAATGTACGATGAGGGCAAACAGAACGGCATTTATCTGGCTGAGACCGTAGAGTACCAATATGGTCTTGACGGCAAAGTGCCATGAGCCAGCCCCGTTCGGGGTGGGAACAATGCCTGCGATGCTTCCTATGCAAAAGGAAACCATGCCTGCCGTCATCCCAATGTTCTCTGAGAAATCGAAGCAGTAGACCGTGAGATAATAGTGGAAGAAATAGGATACCCAGATGGCTGCGGAATAGAAAAAGTAGAGCGGGAGATTGTGAACGTTCTTCAAGGAAAGCATCCCCGCAATGATATTCTGTACGGACTCCTTGACTTTCTTCCCCATAGACAGCTTGTGGAAGATGGCGAACAGCAGGGCGAAGATGCACAGAATGCAGATGACGGTGACGAATATGCCCGTGGAGGTGAACTTGCCGAGCATGCCATGAAAACCTACGCCCGTGATGTCGAAGAAACGCAGGAATACGGGCATTTGCCAAAGAAGAACCGCGCCTGTGAAAAACAGGATAAGCAGACTGTCAATAATGCGTTCCGTGACAACCGTACCCAGGGATTTGGAAAAAGAGGTGTCCTGATACTTCTTCAAAATGCCGCACCGTATAACCTCGCCGATACGTGGAATGACCAGACTGACGGCATAGGAAATGAAAACAGCATAGATGCAGACGCTCTTCTTGGGATGCTCGTCCAAAGGACTCAGGGACTGACGCCAACGCAATCCTCGGAAAACTTGTGCCAAAATGCCCGGAATGAATGAGAGAAGCATCCAGTCCCAGCGCATTTTGTGGGAAAGTGTCTCGCTGAGTGTGGAAAGAGACATGTCCCGATACATCCAATACAGGATAAAACCTCCCAAGATGAAAGGGAACAGAATGCGTAAGAATGTTGAAATATGCTTTTTCAAAACATCTGGATTAGCGGTATTTTATATACCTTTGTATTAAGCAAAGTTACTAAAAAGCGATGAATGTATAAGGTACGCCCTAAAAAAAAACTTGGACAGCACTTCCTGACAGACATGACTGTCGCGCAGCGGATTGCCGGTACGGTAGATGCATGTCCCAATCTCCCTGTATTGGAGGTGGGACCTGGGATGGGAGCTTTGACGCAGTACCTTCTGGTGAAGAACAGAGAGCTCAAAGTGGTGGAGATAGACCGGGAGAGCATAGCATATCTGCACGAGGCGATTCCCTCTCTGAGGGACAGTATCGTGGAGGGGGACTTTTTGCAGATGGATCTGTCCACGCTGTTCGGCGGAAAACCCTTTGTCCTGACAGGAAACTACCCGTATAATATAAGCAGTCAGATATTTTTCAAACTGCTGGACTATAAAGACATGATTCCCTGTTGCACGGGGATGATCCAGAAAGAGGTGGCGGAGCGTCTCACTTCCGGGCCGGGAAGCAAGGCATACGGGGTGTTGAGTGTGTTCATTTCCGCCTGGTATGATACGGAATATCTGTTTACTGTGCCTGAAACGGTGTTTTCGCCACCTCCCAAGGTGAAGAGTGCCGTGGTGCGTTTTACCAGAAACAAGGTGACGGACTTGGGATGCAATGAGAAATTGTTCCGACGATTGGTGAAGATGCTGTTCAACCAACGCCGTAAAATGATGCGCGGCTCCATCAAACCTCTCCTGTCGCAGTTGGACAACGAGCGGAAAAGACCTCAAAGTGACCATACGGATTTCCTCGCAGACCCTTTCCTTACCAAGCGTCCCGAACAGTTGGGCGTGCAGGATTTCGTGGATTTGACCAACAAAGTGGAGAAACTCTATTGTTAGAGGCTCGTCCGGCTCATCAGAAAAGAGCTTTTCTTTTGCCGGAATAGGGTTCTCATAGATTTCTATGAGGGCAGAAAAGAGAATTACAGTGGGGGCGGAGATTACTCGTCAAAGTTTGATTTCTATTCGTCAAACTTTGACGAGTAAAAAACTCGGCGTTTTACGGGTGCTAACTCACCGTTTTAGCACTCCTAACTCCGCGAGTTAGAAAAATTACTCCGCGAGTTACGAGGCGTAAAACGCCGAGTTAGGAAAACCCATCCGCAGAGTTGGAAGGAGAGGGTTCGGAAGATGGTTTTGCCAATGGGGCAAATAGCAACAGAGCCGTCCTTGCGGGCGGCTCTGCTATATTGAAACTTGCGTTATGCTTTGGGCTCTTCGGAAGGAGTTTCCTCCTCTTTCTTCTGAGCCTGTTCCTCCTTGATTTTTTGCAGAATGTCGGCGACTTCTTTTTTCAGGCTCTCTATTTTCTTCTGCATATTGTCAATGAGAGTGTTTCCTTTCTTGGAATTGGCGGACAGGAAAGAGAAGTTCGTCTCGTAAGTGTTCAGCTCGTTCTTCTTGTTCTCGTACAGACGGAAGAGCTGGTTTCCCTCCATGACTTTCTCGTTTGTGCGCTGGTTGTTGGAAGAACGGTATTGGCGGAGGTTGAACTTGGAATAGATCTCATCGCAAACCTCACGGTAGGTGTTGTAAATCTTGTCTTTGCTCTTGAACGGAACATGTCCGATGCTGTTCCATTCCGCCTGCATCTCCTTGAATTTCTCGGCGACAGTCTCGTCTCCGCTTTCAATCAGTTGTCTGAGATTCTCGATGATGCTCTTTTTCTTGGCAAGATTCTCCTGCTCTTCCTTGCGTTGTCCACCGACGATTTCCTTCTTCTTGTCGAAGAAAGCGTTGCAAGCGGTGTTGAAGCGTTCCCATAAAGCTACCGAGGTCTTGTGTGCTACCGGGCCGATTTCTTTCCATTCTTTTTGCAGCTGGATGAGTATATCGGTGGTTTTATTCCATTCGGTGCTGTCTTTTACGGCTTCCGCCTTTTCGCAGAGTGCTGTTTTCTTGGCTGCATTCTCGGAGAAAATTCTGCGTTGCTCCTTAAAGAAAGCGGATTTCTTGTTGAAGAAATTGTCGCAGGCTGCACGGTAACGCTCGTAAATCTTGTTGTTCATCTTCTTGGTGGCGTGACCGATGGTTTTCCATTCCGCTTGCAGCTCCAGTATCTTCTTGGAAATCTCTTCCCAAGTGTTGAAATTTTGCAGATTGGCGGTCTCAATGGCTTCGATCTTCTCGCAGATTTCCGTTTTTTTCTGGAGATTTTCCTCTTCTTTCTCCTTTACCTGCTCAAAGTATTGCGCATGGCGTTTGTTGATGGCGGAGGAAGCGGTCTTGAAGCGTGTCCATAAATCCTCTCTCAAGTCCTTGGCTACGGGGCCTATCTCACGGAATGCCTGATGCAATTCCTGGAGAACACGGGAAGCGTGTACGATGTCGGGATCGTCTATCAGGGCTTCCGCCTCCTTGCAGAGGTTGTTTTTGGCTTCCAGATTCTTCTTGTAGTCATAGTCGCGCAGGGCGTTGTTGGTCTTTAAAAGGTCGTAGTATTGCTCTACCGCCATCTGATAGCTCTTCCAAATCTCGTTGGCCTCGCTTGCCGGAATGGGCTTGATTTCTTTCCATTCGTTTTGCAGAGCCCGCACGGTCTCGTATGCTTTGTTGGCATCTTCGGGAGATGTGGACAGTTCCTTGATGTGTTCTATGATGGCTTTCTTCTTTTCAAGGTTGAGTTCTTTCTGTTTCTCTATGGCGAGAAGCATCTTGTTGCGTTGCTCCTTGATGATTCCCATAACCTTTTTGAACTCTTCTTCCAAGGGGTATGGGGCGGGCTGATACTTGTCTTCCTCGCCTCCGTTCTTGATAAAGTCGGCGTGTTCCTTGATACGCTCCTCTTTGAGGCGTTTGTAGAAGGTCTGTTTGAGAATGTCCAGCTCGTTCTTCTCGCTTTGTTCCGCATTCTCTGCCAGAGTATTCAGGCGTTCAACGATGCCTTCGTTGGTATCGGGTATGGCGTATTCCTTTTTCTCTTCCTCGGCTTCTTGGAATTGCACATCGCCCTCTTCTGAGTTGTCGCTCTCCTGTGTGGGGATTTCTTCTTCTGCCACGGGAGTGACTTCCTCTTTTTCTTGAGGGTTCTCTACTGTCTTCTGAACCTCTTCTCCGCTAATGGGAGCCTCTTGGGTGGTCTCTGGGGACGTTTGGAGCTTCTGCTCTTCCGCCTGTTCGTTAGGAATCTGTTCCATAATGATACTTTAAAGATGATGTTATTCTATGGCTGTTAAGGCGTATGATATACCTTACAACTTGCAAAAAAAGTAAAATTTGCCGAGATGACAAAATAAAAACAATTCTTTTTTTACATGAGGAGGGCTTATACCCAGGAACGGCGTCTGAAAATCAGCAGGGAGATGCCTGCGACGAGCAGGGAAAATACGCACGCCAGAGGGAATCCCCACCAGGTGTCTTCCATTCCGTTGATAAGGTTCATGCCGAACAAACTGGCTATGAGCGTGGGGAACATCAGGATGATGGAGAAGGAAGTCATGGTTTTCATGACGCTGCTCATGTTGTTGTTGATGATATTGGCGTAGGTATCCATCGTGGTGTCCAGAATATTGGAATAGATATGGGCGGTTTCCCTCGCCTGATTCATCTCGATGGTGACATCCTCAATGAGGTCTGCGTCCAGTTCGTCTATGGGAAGTTTGAACTTGAGCTTGGAAAGCAGGGTCTCGTTGCCGCGGATGGAGGTGATGAAGTAGGTCAGACTGTCCTGCAGACGCAACAGTCCGATGAGGTCGTCGTTGCTGATTTTATGATCCAGTTTGCGCTTGGACTCCTCAATAAGGGTGTTGATTTGTTTCAAACGCTTCAGATACCACACGGCGGCGGAGAGAAACAGGCGGAAAGTGAGGTCCACCGCATCCGTAAAACCGATGTTCCTTTTTTTCTGATAGGAAACGAAATCAATCATCATGTTGGTCTCGTAATTGCAGATGGTGATGCAGATGTCCTTTTTCAGGATGATGCCCAGAGGAACTGTGGTGTGGGGCGTGCGGGAACGAATCTCCTTGACATACGGGATGCGGAGAATGATCAGAACCCAGCCCTCGTCAAAGTCATAACGTGAGCGTTCATCCTTATCCTTTACGTCGTCCAGAAAATAATCGGGAATCTTTAAGTCCTCCAACAGATACTTTTCGTCCTCCTCGTTGGGGCAGGTGATTTGTATCCAGCAGTTGGGTTGCCATTCCTTGAGCGTACTTACGGTACGGTTAATGTTCCAAAATGTTCGCATGATGTGTTCCTCCAAATTAATGCAGACGGGGTGAACACAGATGTGAACATCCAGTCTTATAACCTAAAATTTTCCGCGTGATAGTCGTCCATAAATGTACAAAAGTGGTTTCGTGTATGCAAAAGTAATAATATTTTGCGAAAAAGCCTTTCCCGCCCGCTCTTTTTTCTTTGGGAAAATAGTGGGAGCTATACAGAAAGGGAAGCCCATCGGGCTTCCCTTTCTGTATAGTCAGTATGTGTGGTTACTTATAATCCGTAGCTGAAAACGTTGAAATACTCGTATATCTGGCTGAGGATTCCTGCCAGCACAACGCCTGCCGCACAAAGAACAATTCCCGTTCTGGAGAAGTTGTCGCTTTGGAACGTGGCGATGGGGTTGGTGTTCTTGTTGATGTACATGGCCTTTACAATCAGCAGATAGTAGTATAAGGAGATGACGGTATTGACCAATGCGATGAATACGAGCACTGCGAAACCTGCCTTGAACGCTGCCATGAAGATGAAGAACTTGGAGAAGAATCCGGCGAAAGGAGGGATTCCTGCCAAGGAGAACAGGCAGAGGGTCATGATGAATGACAGTTTGGGATTGGTTTCGTAGAAGTTGTTGTAGTCGCTGATCAGCACTTTGCCGCTCCGTTGCTCGGTGATATTGATGATAAGGAACACACCCAGATTCGCTACCATGTAGACAAAGAGGTAGTAAACGAGGGCGGTCATACCCTGGGCTGTCCCTCCCATAACGCCAAGTACCAGATAGCCCGCCTGACTGATGGCACTGAATGCCATGAATCGCTTGATATTGTTCTGGCGGACTGCGAAGATGTTGGCGATGGTGATGCTGACAATGATTATCCACAGAAGAATGGTGTTCCACTGTTCAATCATTGGAGCGAACACTTTTGCCAGAACGGCAAACAGAACAAAGGCTGCCGCACCTTTGGAGATGACGCTGAGATAACCTGTGATGGGTGTTGGCGCGCCTTCATAGGTGTCTGCTGTCCACAAATGGAAAGGAACGAGGGAAATCTTGAAGCCGATTCCACTGATGAAGAGGGCGAGTGCCGCCAGCTGGATGAGGTTCCCCTGTGCGAGCTGTGATGCCATCTCGTCAAAATAGAGCGTTCCGCAAGTCCCGTAAAGGAGGGATATGCCATAGAGAAGCAGACCGCTGGAGAACAATGCCGTCAGAATGTATTTGGCTGCGGCGTCCGCACTGTCCTGATTTCCCTTGGTGAATGCCACTAATGCGGTCATGGGGATGGATGCCAGCTCAAGTCCTATGAAGAACATGAGGAAATGGCCGGAGGAAATCATGAAATACATACCCAGAAGTGTGGAAAGGGTCAGCAGATAGAACTCTCCACGCTTCAGCGTATTCTCCGGTCGGGTAATCCATTCGTTCCCCATAAGGAACACAATGAGGGTTCCGATATTCAGTACCGCCTTGACTACGGACATCATTCCGTTGTTCTGATACATTCCGCCGAATGCTTCCACACTGGTGTCCGGGCAGGCGGAAGTCAGAACGCATACTGTCTGGAGAGCCAGAAGAACCGTAGGAAGAATGGTTATCAGCTTTGAGGGCTGTCCGTTCTTGCGGTCGGCACACAAAAACAAATCTGCTAAAAACAGAATTACGATGATTGCAATGAGCGAAAGCTCGTCATGCATATATAAAAATTGAGAATAGTCCATTTTATTTCCGTTTTTCAGAGATTATATAAAGGGGTTTGATTGTGAGACAAGGTGTCCCACATGCTTTACATTTTCAATAACAGGAGTAACGCTGCCCTCAATGAGATGGCTCAGCCAGGAAGGAGCCATTCCGATTCCTGCGATACAGAATATCAGAATGATGATGGCGAAACGCTCTTCCCAATGGGCATCGTGCAGTTTGGCGTGTTCCGCATTCTGGTTCTCTCCGTAAAGAATCTTGCCAATCATACGCAGAATATACACAGCGGCTACGACAATGCTCGTCGTGGCGAGGATGGTCAGTACACGGTGGAATGTATCGGCGTTCTGGAATGAACCTACGAAGATGGTCATCTCGGCAACGAAGCCGCTCAAGCCCGGCAGACCGAGGTTGGCAAGTCCGGCAATGGCAAAGCTGACAGAGAGGAACGGGATGATCCGCATCAAGCCGTTCAGCTCACGGATGTCACGAGTATGCGCTCTGTGGTAAATCATTCCGATAACGGCAAAGAAGAGAGCGGTCATCAAACCGTGGCTCAGCATCTGAAGGATAGCACCCGTGGACGCTGTCGTGGTGAGCATGAGGATGGCGAAAAGCACCATACCGCAGTGGGAAACGGAAGAGTAGGCGTTCAGGTACTTCAAGTCTGTCTGCACGCATGCGCTCAAAGCTCCGTAAACCACGCCTGTTCCTGTGAGGATAAGGAAAATCCAGCTCAGCTCGTTAGCAGCCTCAGGCAACAGATAGATGGCGATGCGGAAGCATCCGTAGCCGCCCAGTTTCATCAGCACACCGGCATGGAGCATGGAAACCGCTGTCGGGGCGGAAGCATGACCGTCGGGACTCCATGTGTGGAAAGGGAACATCGCTCCCAAAACACCGAATCCTACAAAAGTCAGCGGAAACCAGATGCACTGTTTTCCCAATTCAATGGCATGCGCGCCGCCTGTATGGTTGGCGATGTCTATGATATTCATAGTCTGTCCGCCCGCACCGTAGAATATGCCGAAGATGCCCAGCATCAGGAAAGCGGAAGCACCCATCAGCATCAGCGTGAGTTTCATAGCGGAATACTCCTTTTTTCCAGATCCCCAAACACCGATAAGCAGATACATGGGGATGAGGGCGATCTCGTAAAACATGAACATCATGAACATGTCTACGGAGATGAAGAATCCGAAGACACCCATAGAGAGAAGCGTAAACCACAGGAAATACTCCTTGCACATGTCCCAGGAGACAAATGTTCCTGTGAAAACAATCACTCCGGAGAGCAGAAGCATGGCGACGGAGATGCCGTCCACGCCTACGGAATAGTGGATATGCAGAGGCTCGAACCAAACGAAGTTGGCGGTGTACAGCATTTCTGCCGTGTTGCCTCCGGCTCTGTCCATAAGGAACTTCACCGTTAAGGAGATGGCGAGCGCAAGCAGCAAGGAACTACCTGCGACCATGACGGCACGGATGGCCTTTTGCCCCTTCACCAGCCAAAGGCTCAAAAGCATGAGGAGCGGAATCAGTACAAATAATGATAGGAAATTCATATCGCAGTAGTAAGTTTAAAGAATCAACATTAATATAATAGCCAGGACACCGAGCAGGAATACAAGGGCGTATTGCTGTACCCGTCCGCTCTGGAAGGTGCGGATGTTGTAGCTCAATGTGTGAGTTCCCCATGCCAGGAAGTTGAAGAAGCCATCAATGATATGGCGGTCGAACCATGCGATAGGGCGGCTGACATAAGCAAAGATAACTCTGTGGGTAACGAACTGGTACACCTCGTCGATGTAAAAGCGTCGGTAAGCCCACTGGTGGAGGCGTGGGAAAGTGGCTTGCAGCTTGTCTGCCACAGGCTGTTCCTCACGCGCATACATCCATGTCGCCAACAGAATGGCGCAAACGGCTACCGCAATGCTTGTTCCTGCCACCTGCCAGTTCATGTGGATGTGGTAGGCCTCGCCCGTAGCACTGACATAGCTTCCGAAAGATCCGGGAAGACACCAGCCTACTGTGAGGGTGATGACGGTCAGAATGATGAGAGGAACGGTCATGACAGCGGGGCTTTCATGAGGAATGTGCTTCTCGTGATACTCTTTGTTCTCCGTTCCCCAGAAGATTCCATAGTAAACACGGAACATATAGAAAGCGGTCATGCCTGCGATAGCGGTCATTATCCAGCCCATAACGGCACTGTATTGGAATGCCGCCACGAGGATTTCATCCTTGGAGAAGAATCCGCTGAATGGAGGAATGCCGGATATGGCAAGGCAGGCGATGAGGAATGTGATATGGGTTATCGGCATATATTTGCGCATACCGCCCATGTATTCCATCTCATTGCTGTGTACGGCATGAATGATACAGCCCGCACACAGGAACAAAGTGGCTTTGAACATGGCGTGAGTGAACAGGTGGAACATGGAAGCCATGTAACCTACACTGGCGTGATTGTCGGTAAAGCCGTTCTCAGGAAGGCATACACCCAATGCAACCATCATGAATGCGATCTGCGAGATGGTGGAAAAGGCAAGCACACGCTTGATGTCGCTTTGCGCGCATGCCACGGCAGCGGCGTAGAATGCGGTGAAAGCTCCTATCCATGCCACGACATGCAAGGTCTCCGGGGCGTAAGTAATCCATAGCGGGAACATGCGGGCTACTTGGAATACGCCGGCAACTACCATGGTCGCAGCGTGAATCAATGCGCTGACAGGGGTCGGGCCTTCCATGGCATCGGGCAGCCAGATGTGCAGAGGGAACATCGCACTCTTGCCCGCTCCACCGATGAACATCAGGAACAGGGCTGTCGGCAGGATGAATCCCGCACTTGCGATTCCTCTGGAGAAATCCGCACCGACACTATGCTGCGCATCGTTCAGATATTGTGCGGTATTGGCAAAGTCAAAGCTGAAAGAACCCGTGTAGAATCCGTAAATCAGAATACCTATAAGGAAGCCCAGATCTGCGAAACGGGTTACAATGAAGGCTTTCTTGGAGGCTGCCACGGCTGCTTTCTGGTTGTAATAGAATCCAATGAGCAGATAAGAGCATACGCCTACCAGCTCCCAGAACATATACATCTGGAAGATGTTGGTGGCTACCACCAGTCCGAGCATGGACATGGTGAAGAGACTGAGGTAGGCATAGTAGCGTTGGAAACCTCTTTCTCCGTGCATGTAACCGAAAGAATAGATGTGTACCATCAGGGAAACCGTGGAAATGACGATGAGCATCATCACGGAGATGGGGTCAAGCATGACACCCAAGTCGAAATGCAGCCCTCCGTCATAGAACGGAAGCCATGTGAAATTATAAGGAACCAAGGTCTGGAACACACCGTTTACCCGATCGGCGGTGAAATAGTTGAAGGCGGTGTAGTAGGACATTCCTGCCACGACAGCCAGAACGGTAGTTCCGAACAAACCGGCGGTGCGGTGACTGAGCCATTTTCCTGCAAGTCCTAAGAACAAGAAGGAAAGAAATGGCAATAGCAGAATGAGAATAGTGTATGAATAATCCATAATGAGATACCTATTTTGTTGTTATTACCATTTTAACTTGTCGAGATTGCTGACGAAATTGTTCTTCAGATTGCGGTAAATGTTAATCATTACGGCAATCGCTATTGCTGTTTCCGCAGCGGAAATGGCTACGGAGAACAAGGTGAAGACATATCCCTCCTGTCCGTCGGGGAAGAGCAGACGGTTGAATGCGGCGAAGTTGATGTCCGCGGCATTCAGCATCAGCTCTATGGAGATGAGGATTGCCAGTGTGTTGCGGCGGGTAAGGAAACCGTAAACACCGACAAACAGCATCAAAGCCGAAAGAACAAGAAACCATGTAATGTCTACACGAATATCTAAAAGCATATTGATAATTTCCATTTTGCCTGTTTTTTATCGTTTACGTGCAATAATCAAACCTCCAATGATGCAGGCGAGCAGAAGAATGCTGACAACTTCGAATGGAAGAAGGTAGCCATACTTGTCGGAAGCTATCAGTTGCTGGCCGATAACCTTGACGGAAGTAGTCTGCTCGGACGGAGCGGAAAGAACCGTTCCTGCAAATTTGTGGGATACAATAATAAATAGGAAGATGGCAGCTCCGCAGAGAGTGGCTGCCAGTGCCGCAAATCGCTTCGCCAGTGAAAGAGAAGCGTTCTCTTTGTTGTCGTGACGGCCTGTCAGCATCAGTCCGAAGATGTACAGGACGACGACACCGCCGGCGTAAACCATCACCTGGACAGAACCCAGAAAGGTGTAGCCCATCAGAAAGTACAGTCCGGCAGTGCCGAAGAGGACAAACAGCAGATATGTTGCCGCGCGCATGATGCGCTTTGTCGTTACTGCCATGATGGCAGACCCCAGAATGATAACTGCAAGGATGAGAAAAATAATTGTCTGTGCCATAGTTTAATCCTCTTTTTTAGTGTTTTGACTGTCATCCTGCGGTGCTTCTTTGGCGGTCTCCTGCGGCTTTTGCGGTGCTGCAGGTTCTGAAACCACGGGTTTTGGCGCGGGTTTCGGCTTTTCCATGCAGTGGCTTCCGGGATGATTCAGCACCATGAGAAGTTTGCTCTTGTCGAACACGGCGTTCTCGAAGTCCTGGTTGAAGCGGATAGCTCCTTGGGGACAGGCGGTGACGCACAGGTTGCAGAACATACATTGACCAATATTGTACTCGTATTTGACGAGCTGCTTCTTTTTCTTTCCGTCTTCGGTAGTGACCATCTCGCTGGTTACCGTGATGGAGTCGTTGGGACACGCCATCTGGCAAAGGCCGCAGGCGATACATTTGTGCTCGTTTTTCTCGTTGTGCGGCATTTCCAGACAAAAGCGGTTTCGGTCTGTGAATGTCAGCGTGTCACGGTTCTCGGGGTATTGCTCTGTCTCGTGATGCTCGAAGAAAACCTTGATGGAAGTCTTCAAGCCTGTGGCAAGGCTTTTCAAGGCATAGAGAATACCGCCTATATAAGTTCTATTTTCCATATTCTATACTCCTTTATTATAGTGTCAGCCCAAAGCAAACGACAAGGGCCATGAGGATAATGTTAAACATACTGATAGGCATGAGGTATTTCCATTCCAGGGAAAGAAGCTGGTCTATCCTCAGACGGGGATATGTCCAGCGAATCCACATGAGGAGGAATACAACGAAGAAAGTCTTCCCGAAGAACCATACAAAACCGGGGATATAGGACATGACGGCATTGAAACCATCCCATCCCGGGAAGTAAACGGGTGCCCAGCCTCCTAAGAAAATGGTGGATGCCATTGCCGCGCAGATGAACAGATTGAGGTATTCCGCCAGATAGAAGAATCCGAAGTGCATGCCGGAGAACTCTGTATGGTATCCTGCGGTCAGCTCGCTCTCCGCCTCAGGGAGGTCAAACGGGCCTCTGTTACATTCCGCATTGCCTGCGATGAGGTAGATGAGGAATGCCAGAACAGCGGGAACATGGCCTCTTACGATGTTCCAACCGTAGTCTGCCTGCTGCTGGACGATTTCAGAGAGTTGCATAGTCCCGCAAAGCATGATGACGGTCAGCATGGTCATGCCGATACTCAGCTCGTAACTGATGAGCTGCGCGCCACTTCGCATCGCGCCAATCATGGGGTATTTGCTGTGGCTCGCCCAACCGGCAAGAAGAATACCGATGACACCGATGCCTGAAACGGCGATGAAGAAAAACGCGCCCACATTGAAATCCAGTATCTCCAGCCCTTTGTTCCATGGCAGACAGGCGAAGGTGAGGAAGGATGCGGTCAGTACGAAGAACGGAGCCATGTCATGAAGGAAGCGGTCCGACTGGCGCATCTTGATGATTTCTTTGGTCAGCATCTTGAATACATCGGCGAAAACCTGCAAAAGTCCCCATTTGCCGACACGGTTCGGTCCTATGCGGCACTGGAAGAAGGCGCATACCTTTCTTTCCATGTAAATCAGAACAATAGCCAGAATGGCGTATAGCAGGATGATAAAGAGCAGTACGATGACACACTCTATGCCGATAGTCAGCCATTCCGGGAGAAAACCTGTCAGAAGGCTGTGAAACCATTTAGAAATTATACTAAAATCAAACATACTATTGTCTATAATTAACGGTCAATATCGGGGATAACAAAGTCCATGGAAGCTCCGATGGCAATCAGGTCTGCGAACTTCTCTCCACGGCTGGCGGTGTCCATCGCATTTGCCAACGGGAGACTGCTGCTCCTGTAGTGTACACGGTAAGGGGTCTTGTCGCCCTTGCTCTCGATGAAAACGCCAAGCTCTCCACGGCTGGATTCCACTGCCTGGTAGAAACTTCCTTCGGGGAGTTTGATGATAGGCTTGCGTTTTGCCTGGTATTCTCCCTCGGGGATGTTGTCTATCAGCTGCTCTATGATGTTCAAACTCTCCAGCATCTCCTCCATACGGTTCCAGTGACGGGCGTTGGTATCGCCCTCTGTGCGGATGATGTCCTTGAAAGACACTTGGTCATAGAGCGCGTAAGGATGACGGCGGCGCACATCATTGTTCCATCCGCTGGCACGCCCTACGGGTCCTGTCGTACCCAAGGAGATGGCATCCTCCTTGCTGATTTTCCCAACGCCCACCATACGTCCTTTGGCAATGATGTTGTTGGTGTAGATATCCATATATTCATGGTAACGCTGGCGGATATGCTTGATGACTTTCTTCACTTCCTCGGCGAAATTGGGCTGGATGTCATACATCACACCGCCAATGGTGTTGTAGTTCTGGATGACACGGCCTCCGAAGTTGTCCTCGAAGATTTTGCAGATCTCCTCACGCTCGCGGAAAGTGTAGAAGAAAGCGGTCAGCGCGCCGGTATCCATGGTCATGCAGGCGTAATATATAAGGTGGGAAGCCACGCGCTGCAATTCGTCCATGATGGTGCGGATGTATTGGACGCGCGGAGACACCTCCAGCCCCATGGCGTTTTCTATACACATACACAGCGCATGCCTGTTCTGCATCGCACTGAAATAGTCCAGTCTGTCGGTCAGAGCCAGAAGCTGCGGGTAGGTCATGCTCTCGCTGATTTTCTCCACACCGCGGTGGATATAGCCGAGAACCAGTCCCACTTTCTTCACCATCTCACCGTCCAGGCTCACTCTCATGTGTAGCACACCGTGGGTGGAGGGGTGCTGCGGGCCTACATTGACCACGTATTCGTCGGCTTTCCATACGGTGTTGGTCTTTTCCGCCAGCTTTCCGTCGGGGGTAAGGAAGTATTCCTTGGTGCTGTCGCTCAGAGGAACATCGGTCATCCTCAGGTCGTTCAGCAGTTCCGTCCTGTCGTCCTTGCGGAGAGGGTAGCCCACCCAGTCCTCGCGCAGGAAAATGCGGCGCATGTCGGGATGGTTGAGGAACTTGATTCCGAAGAAGTCGAAGACCTCCCTTTCATATATGTTGGCAATTTGCCATAGGTCGCAGACGGATGGGAGATATGGGTTCTGGCGGTCGGCGGTGACAGTCTTGAGACTTGCACACTCGCCGGTTTCGGTAGACTCCAGCATATAGATGACACCGAGACCTTCTTCTCCCCAGTCCATACCAATGAGATTCACCAGAAAATCCATCTTCTGGTCGTTCTTCAGACGGAGCATCTCTGTGCGAAGCTCCGATGGCGCAATAGTTTTTATATCCAGTGTCATGCCTCTTGTTCTGTGTTAATGACTTCTTTTTCTTTCTTCTCCGCCTCCCGTTTGTAGGCATCCACCTCCTTGCGGTTTACTGTTCCGAAGAAATTCTCTATTTTCATCTTGCGTTGCAGCTGCATCATGCCGTAGTAGAACGCTTCGGGGCGCGGAGGACAGCCGGGAACATACACATCCACGGGAATGATCTTGTCCACACCTTTCACCACATGATAGCTTTTGGTGAAGGGACCGCCCGTGCAGGTGCATCCGCCGATGGCGATGACATATTTCGGGTCAGCCATCTGGTCGTACAGACGCTTCAGGACGGGAGCCATCTTGTAGGTGATGGTACCGCAAACGAGGATGAGATCCGCCTGTCGGGGACTGGTTCGAGTGACCTCGAAGCCGAACCTCGCCATGTCAAAACGCGCCGCACCCATAGCCATCAGCTCGATGGCGCAGCAGCTTGTGCCGAAGTTCATGGGCCATACGCTGTTGCTGCGGCCCCAATTGACGAGCTGGTCGGCAGTCGTGACAATGACATTTGTGCCGTTCTCGTTCAGTTTGTCTATCATCGCTTCCAGAGACTCGTTGTCCTTGAAGTCCTCGTAGGGGACAGACTTGATTTTCGGTTTCCTGATTAGTGCCATTTCAACGCTCCTTTCCTCCAGGCATAGGCAAGGCCCAGAACTAAGATGAAGAGGAAGAACAGCACGGCAAGCAGACCCTGCGGGCCAAGACTGCGTGCTACGACAGCCCAGGGAAACAAGAACATGGTCTCTACATCGAACATCAAAAACAAGATGGCGAACAGGTAGTATCCCAAATGGTAGTGACCCCACTGGTCACCTCTGGCAGGGATACCGCACTCGTAGGGCTCTTCTTTCATTTTGTTGTAGCTGCGCGGGGCGATGAAATACACCATCACCAGCACAATAGCTACGAACAAAATCGCTGTCAGTACGACTGTGGCTAATAGCGTAAAGTTCATAACTTCAGATTATTATTTGATTAAATTTTGAGATTTCTTTAAAATACGTGCAAAGTTAATGTTTTTCTGCGGAATCTCGTAGCCCTGTACCACCGCTTTTTGCGACAACTTTCCAAAAGAAAGATTCCGGCGC
The DNA here is from genome assembly GCA_963615745.1 of Duodenibacillus sp. Taxonomy (GTDB): domain Bacteria; phylum Bacteroidota; class Bacteroidia; order Bacteroidales; family Bacteroidaceae; genus UBA6382. The sequence goes on along the minus strand of CAVEJA010000115.1, from coordinate 135 downwards.
GTCGGGAAAAAGAAACCGTTCCCGTGCGGGGCGGTTTCCGCCATCCGCCGTTTCCGATTTTTTTCTTGCGGATTCAGCACTCCTAACTCACGGAGTTACGAGTGTTAAACAGGGCTTTTTCGAGGCGTAAAACGC
>CAVEJA010000114.1:0-2153 GCA_963615745.1 Duodenibacillus sp. | reverse complement strand
GGCATCAGGCATACCTGGAGGGAATGGCGGCTAAAAGAACCGGCATAAAAGACAACTATCTGCACCCTCTTCCTTTGCTGATGGTCGGAAACGAGAGTGCCAAAACAATCGGCAGTTCCAATTTTGAGACCGCAATTACAAAGTGCGAAAAGGCGATACAGATTTATTCCATTCGGAAAAAGCCGGTATTCAAGAGAGGGCACAAGCTCTCCGAGAAGGAGAAAAAACTGAGACAGCAGACGGAATACAACCCTTTCCTCAAAAACGCATGGATTCTTATGGGGATGTCCCAGCTGCAAAAGGGGGACTTTATCGACGCTGCTTCCACTTTCGCCTATACCGCCCGCCTGTACAAGACCCAGTCAGACATACTCAATCTGGCACGCTCCCTGCAAGCCATCTGCTATACCGAGGCGGAATGGTACTACGATGCGGAAAATCTTTTGGACAAGGTGAGGAGAGACGGCATCCCGAAATCCTGCCAACGCTATTACAATATGGCTTGGGCAAACCTGCATCTGCGCAAAAAAGAGTGGAAAGAAGCCGTCCCCTATCTTGAGAAAGAGGTAAGACACATGCGTCATGGCATAGAGAAAGCCCGCGGATACTTCCTTTTGGCACAAGTATACAAGAACCTTGGCAGAAAAAAGGAATCCTATTCCGCCCTTAGAAAGTGCATCCGACAAGCCCCCCCTTACGAAATGAAGTTCAACGCCCAGGTGCTACAAACGGAGGTTATCGCCACGGGAGGGAACAAACGTAAGATTTCAAAACTCAAATCCCTGTCAAGAAAAACCAACAACAAGGGTTATCTTGACCAGATATACTACGCTATCGGGAACATATATCTCGCAGATGCGGACACCACAAAAGCCATCCAAGCCTATGAAAGCGGCAGAAGCCTCAGCACGAGTGCGAATTACGCCAAGAATATGCTGCTTGTCAATCTGGGAGATTTATACTGGAACAGAGAACGTTTTTCCCAAGCATACAATTGTTATAAGGAGACTTTAGGGTCGCTAAGCCATTCGTATGAAAGGTACGGCACCATCAAAACACGCTCCCAAGTGCTGGAAAAGCTGTCGCCTTTCACAGACGAGATACAGTTGCAGGACAGCCTCCAATCCCTGACAAGGATGAGCGAGGAGGAACGCAACAAGGCTATTGACCGAATGATTGAGATGGAAAGGAAAAGACAGAAAGAGGCGGAAAAAGCCCGAAAAGACTCCATCGCCGAGGCCAGAGCAAAGAACATGCAACAAAGCGGAAGCAGGAACAGCACCGACAAAGCGGAAACAAAAAAAGAAAAGACCTCCGCATCCATCACTTCCGACACCAATACAGGGAAAGGAACATGGTACTTCTATGAACCGACCACGGTACAAAAGGGTATTGAACTCTTCCGAAAACAATGGGGAAAACGCGCCAATACTGACAACTGGCGGCTTGGCAGCACCAACAAAATCTCCAGAGAAAAAGCCAAAGAAATCTCCGACTCCATCAGACAAGCAGAGGCGCAGAACAGAATTTCCTCCAAGAAAAACAAGGAAAAAGAGAAACTGGACGAGAACGACCCCAACAACAAGCTGGGAAGAGCCTACTATATGGCACAACTTCCGTTCAGCGAGCAACAGCTAAAAGAGTCCAACGAGAAATTGAAACACGCCCTTTATATGGCGGGAATCATTGAAATGGATGATCTGGAAAACTATCTGCCCTACCCTCCAGATTGTCCGGGTCTCCGCTTTTTACGTTCCCAGCCCAGATACGCATACATTGTGTTTCCTCCTGTGTGTAATTTTGTAGAACATAGGCTTGGTTCATGATTTTCTGCTGCACAGTTTGCTGCCATAATTGCTTGCGCAAAGGGAGCGAAGCATCTATCTGGTTTCGGAAACGCTCATTCTGAGTGGTGTTACCATAGAGGGGGAGCATCAGTCCTGTGGGCATACTTTTGCTGTCGCAGGTAATGACAGCACAATTATTCTCCAGTAAAGCCTCCAGAACTCCTGATGTAATGGTGATTTGCTTGTTGTCCAGGATGACGATACCAATATCTTCAATGGGTTTCGTAGTTTCGGATTGCTGTTTAAGAGTGTCGGGCAGATCCTTGTTCCCTATTACTTCTGGAAGAGAAATGACCAGTTGCCTGT
>CAVEJA010000113.1:0-3787 GCA_963615745.1 Duodenibacillus sp. | reverse complement strand
CGTAAAACGGTGACTTTTTTACTCGTCAAACTTTGACGAATAAAAATCAAACTTTGACGAGTAGGGAAAAACCTTGTCCGACAACAGCCGGCAGCGGACTTTCCTTATAAAATCTCTCCGTGCGCCGGATGTGAAATCGATCAATGACGGGTGGCGTTTCGCTTTCTCTCCGAACACAGGATGCCTGTCAGGATCAGGACAAAGCCTGTAATGACGGAGAGATTCATTTCCTCGTCCATGAAGAGAATGGAGACGACGGCTGATGCAACGGGGTTCATGTATAGATAATAGGATGATTTAAGTACCCCCAGCTTCTCCATGACGAGATTCCACCAGATATATCCGAGGAAAGAAGCAACGACGGCAAGGAAGAAAAGGTTGGCGGCGACAACAGGCTCTTGCAGGAGGAGAAGGTTGTCTCTTGCGGAGAAGAACGGCAGAACGGGGAGAATGGTCAGCCATCCGTAGAAAAACACCTTCCGGGTGACGAACATGATACTGTATGGGCGGCTTAGGAGTTTGCTGAGAATGCTGTAGAAAGCCCATAGGAGGGCAGCCAGGAATGCCAGAGAGTCTCCCAAGAGGGAGGGAACGACATGAAAGTTCCCCTTGAAGACCAGAAAAGCGATGCCGATCAGGGCGATGACAAGTCCTATGACGAAATGCGGCGTGATATCCTTGCGCTCCTGGTGAAGGAGATAGGCGACAAGGGTGGTAAGCAACGGGGTGAAGGCGATGATGAATGCCACATCCGTGGTTTGTGTGTAATGCAATCCGTAGTTCTCCGCCATGAAATAGACGGAGCCTCCTGTCAGTCCCATGAGGAACAACACCAGCTCGTCTTTCCATTTGTCCGCAAACAGTTTCTTGTGGCAGACCGAAAGCAGGAGGAGATATGCCGCAAAGAAACGCAGAAAGAAGATGTACGGCTCTGCCATACCATGTAGGATAAGGGTCTTGGAAGAGGCGAATGTGGAGCCCCAGATGGTCATTACCAGAAGTCCCAAAAGGTGATACCCTGTTTTGTTTGAAATTTTACTGAACGGCAATGCGGGTGTTGTTTGGTTTCGGTCGGCAAAATTAGATATTTCTGTCTGAAAATGAATGGGGCATATTGAAAAGTAGTATTTTTGTATTCTATAAATATAAGGTAAGAAAGTTTATGGGCGTATGTTGGGAAGGATTCCGAACGTGTTTTAAAATAGGGCTTTTTACATTGGGAGGAGGCTATGCCATGATTCCAATCATGCAGAATGAGGTTGTGGAGAGAAAGAAATGGCTTTCGGAAGAGGACTTTATGGACATTATTTCCATGTCCCAGGCTTTGCCGGGCATCTTTGCGGTGAACATGAGTGCCTATATAGGGCATAAGTTAAGGGGATTTTGGGGATGTGTGGTCTTCTCTGCGGGAACGGTATTGCCCAGTTTCCTGATTATTCTGCTGATAGCTCTGTGCTTTTATAATTACTCCGAGTGGCACTGGCTGGAAGCGGCGTTCAAGGGAATCCGCCCTGCTGTGGTGGCTCTGATAGCCGCTCCTTGCGTCAGAATGTGGAAAACGGCGGGTATAACGCTGAAAACAGTATGGGTACCCATTGTGACAGCCGGTCTGATTTGGCTGGTCGGCGTTTCTCCCGTGTGGATTATAGTGGTTGTTGTGTTGGGTGCGTTTATCTATGGCAGGACTTCCATGACGGACGAGGAGGGAAAGGAGGTTGGAAAATGATATTTCTGCAGTTGTTCTATACATTCTTTATTATAGGAATGTTCGGATTTGGCGGAGGGTACGCCATGATTTCTTTGATTCAAGGCGAGGTTGTCACGCATCATCATTGGTTGAGCATGAAGGAATTTACGGATGTCGTGGCTATCAGTCAGATGACACCCGGTCCGATAGGGGTGAATGCCGCCACTTTCGTGGGATATAGGGCTGTGGTGAATGCGGGCTATCCTTCCGCAGTGGGCTGCCTGGGCAGTTTCATGGCTACTTTTGCGGAAGTCCTTCCCCAGTTTCTGGTCATGCTGTTCGTCCTGAAAGTTCTGAAAAAATACTGGGAGCATCCCGTGAAGAAAATGATTTTCGATTCCCTCCGCCCTGTGGTGGTGGGTCTGATCGGGGCTGCCGCCTTGCTCCTGATGGATGTGGAGAACTTCGGGTCTCCGTCTTTGTCCCCGTGGCAGTTCGGAATAAGCGTGTTCCTGTTCGTGGCGACTTTTGTGGGGACGCAGTATTTCAAGATAAATCCGATTCGTATGATATGCTTTGCCGGCATTGCCGGCTTTTTGTTGTACTATTAAATGTTGTCCGTTATGGGGAAAGACAAATCAGATATGGTCTTGGAGGTTGTCCGTCTCTTCCAGAAAGGGAAGTGGAAAAGGAAAGCCGCGGAGGTGGTACGCAGCAAGCGGAGGCTGAGAATGGTCCTGGCATTGGTGGCATTGTTCATCCAACAGCGGTCGTGGGGGGATTTCCGTCGTAATATGTCTTTGTTGTATCATTACGCCAAGGATATTGCGCAAGGCAATTACCGGGAGTATCATCCGGCCAAACTGGTGATGACGGTGGCTGTGTTGCTTTATGTGTTGTCTCCATTGGATCTGATTCCCGACTTTGTCGTGGGGTTGGGCTTGTTGGACGATGCGGCTTTGGTGAGTTATGCCGTCCATTTGATGGGTGCGGAGCTGGGTCTGTACCAGTCCTGGCGGAGGAAGACTTCCGCGCAGTCGCAAGATGATGATACCGGAGGTGTGAAATACGGGCGGGAATAAGGAAGTTTGGAGGAATTTTAAACTTCTTTGGCAGAAATCGGTCTAATCTGTATAAAAGTAAAAACAGGGAGACATGGATATGACATCACCGATAAAGAAGGGATTTCTGCTATATATTATATATTGTGTTCTGGCAATGCTGTCCTGTGCGGAGGGATGGGCGGCAAAAAGTTCCATGAATGATACTTTGAAAATAGGCGTGGAACACCTGGATGGTGGCTCTGTCGAGGGAATTGTCACGAATGACGAGGGAGCTCCGCTGGGCGGAGTGATTGTTAGAGCCTTGCTTCTGCCGGACAGCATCGTGAAAGGCGGGGCGGCTACGGATACGCTCGGACATTATGAAATCTCTCCGCTGCCTTACGGGAATTACTGTCTGAAGAGTGAGGCGATGGGGTACGAGAAGAAGGAACTGCGCTTTGTGGTGACGGAGGACAAGCCGATTGTTACAGCGAATCCGGTCAGAATGATCATGACGGATATGAAATTGGGAGAGGCTATCGTGGTGGGGAGCGCACCGTTGGTGACGGTTACGGATGACACGGTCGCCTATAATGCCAGTGCCATGAGCACTCCGGAGGGAGCTATGGCGGAGGAATTGATAGAGCAGATTCCTGGGGCGGAGATTACAGAGGACGGAAAAATCAAGATAAACGGGAAAGAGTACAACAAGGTTCTGATAGATGGAAAGGAGTACTTCGGCAATGACCCGTCCGCCACGCTGAATAATCTGCCCGCAAACATCATCCGGCGCATCAAAACCTACGACCGCAAGTCCGACCGCGCCCGTCTGACGGGTATTGATGACGGAGAGGAGCATAATGTCATCGACATTGAGATAAAGAGAAACATGTTCAAAGGACTGGTCGGAAACGTAGGCTTGTCTGCCGGGAACAAGGATAGATACGCCGAGCGTGTCACTGTGAACCGTTTCCGCTCCAATCAGCATGCCGCTCTTGTCGCAAATATGAACAATGTGAACAATCCCGCTTTCTCCGAAAGGGGCAATGGCGCAAGC